>JAYTKW010000029.1:0-29717 GCA_043729945.1 Candidatus Kaiserbacteria bacterium
CCACGAAGTAATCTTCGAATTCAAGGGTGGTTACACGCCCTTCGGTTGTCGTGTCCCCATAGCTATCGGCGAGCTGATATTTGGCGGAAATGTGTTCAGGCAAGCCATACATGACGTCTTCTGGCTCTATTTTACTGAAAATAGCTGTCCCCGAGTAGCCTTTTTTCTCGGCCGAGCACCAGTATCCCTCATATCCCCCGAGGTCGATGTCCACCTGATCTGGGTGTGCCTTGGTTTCTTGGATACACACGATGTCCGGGTCATGATTTTTGAGAAACGTAGCCCAATCACCCTTTTTCAACACCGCCCGAATCCCATTCACGTTCCACGAGTAGATTTTCATCTGTTTAGTGTACCGTATTTAAAATAAAGTTCGAGTCCTGCGCTATAGATACATAAAACTGTTACCCAAACCCTTCTGGGATGATTTGGAGTAGTTCTGGTAGTTAGTCCGGATATTACATTAGACTCGTAACTATGTCCTGAGTATACTATTCGTATATGGCACATGACTGGACAAAACTCTATAAGAAATATAAGGGTTTGTGGGTAGCCCTACTTGATGATGAGAAAACTGTTGTTGGTAGTGGCAAAACTGCCAATTTGGCAATGAAGCAAGCTCAAATAGATGGACACCTTAGTCCAATACTCACTCGAATTCCTGACAGCCTAAATGCTTTTGTAGGTTCGCTATGAAATTTCCATACAAAAAGTATGGACCGGGTATAACACGTCCAGTTATACCAGTTACGTTATGTATTTGAGCCTGTATCCATAAGGTGATAGGCTAGTGACATATGAATCTCTATGAACGTCTCCAGACGGCGACTAGCGAAGAAGACGTAAAAGATGCCTATATCAAGGCGTTGGGACTCAAGACTTTTAAAAAGGGTCTGATTGATATCCAAACCAAAGAAATCTGGTTTGAAGCCAAAGACAAAAGCAATACCACCACGTACAAGATGCTCACCCAGCTCTTGCACTACGTAAAACAATGGATGGAACACGGGGAAGAAATACCACCGTTTTTGTGTGCCATTGATACAGAAAAAGCGGCCATAATGAAAACAGCAGACGCGTTGCCACTGTTTGAACGTAAAGACATAAAATGGGGAAAGTCGGCGAGCGACGTTACGCCCGAGGCGCTCGAAGCGGTATCTACATTTATCGGTACGCGATTTGTATCGTACCGTATCAAAACCCACGAAAAAGAATTTATCGAGGCGGTAAAAAATGCCATTAAAAATGGTGATATCATCCGCACCGAAATCAAACCCGCGAACATCAAATCGGTGTTCGACAAATGGGTGGACATGATAGGAAAAGAAATTGACGGTGTCGCCCCCGAAGACTACGCACTACTGTTCTTTGCTGACATCATGCACGACGGTACTGTTTCGACACACAAAGATTTACCCGCTGAACTACTCTACAAAGACGGCAGTCCGGTCTTTCTCCTTAGTGGTAAAATTTACGAACTCGGCAACAAAGAGGGCTATCGACAATTTTGGGCGATTTACCACAAGCCGCCTCGCGAAGAACACAGAAACGCTATGCTCGAACGACGCGACACCCTCATTCCATATGATGAACGGAGTTTCAAAGGGGCCTACTACACACCGCTCCATGTGGTAGATAAAGCGTATGAAAAATTGACCGAGACCTTGGGTGACAATTGGCAAGACGATTACATCGTCTGGGATATGTGTTGCGGGGTAGGGAATTTGGAAATCAAACACAGCAACCCGCGTAACATATATATGTCTACGCTCGACCAAGCTGACGTCGATGTGATGAAAGCGACCAAGACCTGCGTGGCTGCCACCCGTTTTCAGTATGACTATCTAAATGATGACATTACTGACGACGGAAAAATTGACTACAGTCTCACGAATAAAATTCCCGAAGGACTACGCAAAGCAATAGCAAGTGGCAAGAAAATTTTGGTGTTGATTAATCCACCGTATGCGGAAACTGGTGCAGGAATTGGGAAAGGTGATACTAATAAAAAACAGCTTGGCCAAACACAAGTAAACTTAATAATGCGTGAAAAGCACATGGGATTTGCAAGTAAGGAATTGTTCGTTCAATTTTTAACAAGAGTTATGCAAGAGTTACCAAACGCGACTATTGCAATGTTTAGCAAACTAAAATATGTTAACTCGCCAAACTTTGAAGATTTTCGAAAACACTGGGATGCTGATTATTTAGGAGGATTTATTGTACCCAGTAAATCATTCGAGGGACTCAAGGGTAATTTTCCGATTGGTTTCTTAGTTTGGCAGACCAGTCATAGTGACGGCAAAGTCAGTGGGATTTCGGAGATTACTGTTGAAGTACTTGATAAAAACGCCCTGCCAATTGGTGAAAAACAATTTTTTAATTTACCCTCTAAACTTTTTCTAAATGAATGGATGAAGAAGTCAAAAATTAATAATGAGGTGGCACTGCCCCTATCAAATGCTGTTACAGTTTCAAAAAATCCTAGACTTAAAATGTCATGTGACAATAATAAAGGTTTCTTATTTGCTGGCAATAACGATCTACAGAATGCTTCAACAGGAACATTAATTGCGTCTTCAATATATACAGGTCGAAATGGTGGTGGTGTGTATATTAATCATGAAAACCTTTGGCAAGCAGCCGTAGTTTTTACTGTCCGTCGTGTAATTAAACAAACTTGGCAAAACGACCGTGACCAATTTTTGCAACCAACTGGCGAACTGACCGACGAATTCAAAAACGATTGTCTTGTGTGGATGTTGTTTAACGGTAGTAACCTGACCGCGAGTGCCAATGATTTGGAATGGAATGACAAAAAGTGGTCCATCGTGAATCACTTTATCCCATACACTGAAGCTGAAGTCGGCGCGCCCGATCGTTTCGAAAGTGACTTTATGGTGAATTATATGAAAAGGAAGACATTTTCATCCGAAGCAATAGCCGTGCTCGATGCAGGACGTAATATTTGGGCGGCCTACTTCACCCACACTGACCCACACACCGTCCGCGAAGAACTAAAACTAAACCGCCCCGACGTCGGCTGGTACCAAATCCGCAATGCACTCAAGCGTCGAAACCTAACAGGCGACACCCAGCAGGTACCATTTACCGAATTTGAAACCGCCTACCAAACTCTAACCCAAAAACTCCGCCCTCAGGTATATAGTCTAGGATTTTTGAAGTAGTAAAAACATATGATCATTCTAAAAAAAGTATTAAAAACAATACTGCTAATTGTTTCTCCTCTTTTGGTAGCTTTTTTATTTGAAAAATACTTTCCAAATTTATTTAATAGATTCGTTCAAATATTTGTTTCTTTTTTTACTATAAAAATTGATTTTCCGGTTTGGGTTTTTTTCTTTTTAACTGTCTTGCTCCTTGCAATTTGTATTACTCTGGTAATTCTTTACTTTAAGAAAATAAAGAAACCGTTATTTACAAATTACACTAAAGATGTTTTTGAGGGGGTTGTTTGGGAATGGCGTTATTATAATTCAGCTCCGTACGAGCTTAATGAAAGTTCAATAAGCGCATTTTGTCTTAATGACGAAACTCCCCTCGTTCTCCGCAAAACACCATACTCTCATAATTATACTCACCAGTTTATTTGTGAGACTTGCGATTTTATATCAACTGAATTTGCTGAAGAAGGAGAATCGTTAAGAAAAAAGATTATAAGAAGAATCATTGGTCAAATCAGAATTAGTAGCAAAGAGTAGATTACACACCAGAGCTGGGAGCTCCGCCTAGGTAAGGCCTAAGCGGAACGCATCTTTCCAGCTGGTCATACCTAGCCAACATAAGAACTCTGTTATAATTCTTATTATGAAGACAGAACTAGTAAAAATTTCTGAATATGGAATTCTTGGGTCAAATTTCTACTTTAACAAATACGAATCCAAAGGTCTTTCCAAGCAAGATGTGATAGACACTGGTCAGATTGGCGATTATGTAGAGGTACATATAGATATTATCGAAGTCTTAAAAAAGTTAGATCAAAAATTTCAGGCTGATTTGGGGTTTCGGCTGTACATCAAAGAAGGCTACCGCTCAAAAGCCCTTTATGAAATCGTGTATAAACGAAGATGTGAGAAGTTTGGTAAAGAAGAAACTGACAAATTACTAAACATGAAGGATATGCCTCACGCACTTGGTTTTTCTGTAGATATTGCACTTTGGGATCCAAACGAGGATAAAGAAGTGTATTGTAGAAATGCTAAAGATGGCACAGACGCTTTGTTTGTTGATTTTTATAAAAATAAAAAAGACGAACAGTCAAAGCACTACCAAAAACTTCAAGAGTATTTAATTAATACGATGCAAGACAATGGATTTAGATTGGGTAAACTTAGAGAGTATTTTCATTTCGATTACCGACCTAATGAACCTAAAAATTACTAAGAATAGTTCTCGCTTCGTCCTAACCTGCTCGCAAATGGTATCCTAGAATAATGAACTACAAACGAATTGCATTAATTGGCATAAGTGCCTCGGGGAAAAGTACTGCCTCAAGGGTGATTGCGTTAAAAACTCGGCTGCCTCTGTTTCATATGGATCAACTCTTCTGGAAAGGGAATTGGGGAGCCATACCCGAAGCGGAATATCTGCAAAAGCATCAAGAACTTATTGTGCACGATAAATGGATTATCGAAGGCTACATAGATGAAAAAATGGCTAGCCGCCTAACACGAGCAGATTTAGTGATTTATCTCGATTACTCTGGGATGAGGTGCGCCTATCAACTTATCAAAAGATGGATACTACACCGTAAAGAAAGTAGGCCCGAATTAGCACCCGAGGCAGTGGAGAACATAAACTTGCACTATTTATGGATTGTACTGACTCGTAGAGAGAGATCCGAAATAGAAGAGGCACTAAAGGAAACTCGCCCAATAAACCTACATCGTATTTCATCACCGAAAGATTTTCAAAAAATCTTTTAGGAGGTTTCTAGCATCTACCAAGATAGCCTTCATTTTAGAAATTAAGTTTTGTATATCAATAAATAAGTGGCGAGACAAGAACTTATGCTTCTTTCTGTTTATTTTGAGATTTTTATAGAGAATATATTTGATATTGTATAGGCAAAAATAACTACAAATTAAAAACGGAAGAATTAATTTTTGATATACTCATATATATGGATAATCCTCGATATGAATATAGTAGACGGGTGATTACTGAGCGAATTGCGTATTTGAAAAATCTATCACTGCCGTTTGGGTATGTGTTGCGCTATGCGGTAAAGGCGAATCCTCACCCTGAAATTTTATCAATACTAAATAACGCGGGCGTACACTTTGACGCGAGCTCCAGTTACGAAGCGGCGGAGTTGCTGGCGTTAGGGATTCCAGGGAAACATATTGCCCTGTCTTCGCAACAATCACCGCATAACTTAGCTGAATTATTAGACCAGGGTGTCTTATTTGTCTCTACCTCGTTACATCAAATTGATTGCTTTTTAGCATGTCCAAACCATCCTGAAATGTTGGGGGTGCGGATAAATCCTGATATTGAGGGCGGGGGACATAACAAGAGAACCAGTACCGGTGGCGTGAACGCTAGTTTTGGTATTTGGCATGAATATATTCCAGAGATACTAGAAAAGGTGGGTGGTCATAACGTACGGATTAACCGTATGCATATACATATTGGTTCTGGTGCCGACGCTCGTATTTGGGAAGATGTGATTTCAAAATCGCTCGCAGTGTGCGAACTATTTCCTGATGTTACGTCACTTGATATTGGTGGGGGATTCAAAGTTCATCGCTTCGGTACCGAAAAAGAAGCTGACTTGGTAGATATTGCGGGCGTATTCAGCACAAAGCTAAATGATTTTTATAAAAAAACTGATCGGGCGCTGCAGCTAGAGATAGAGCCGGGAACGTATTTTATTGCTCATGCTGGCACCCTCGTCGCCAAAGTCGATGATATTGTCGACACGGGAGAAAAGGGGCGTGTGTTCTTGCGCTTGAACACTGGTATGAATGATTTTTTGCGCAGTACATTATATGGAGCGCGACACCAAATTGAGATAATCAACGACTCCCTCAAAACAAAAGAATACGTGGTTGTCGGTCATAATTGTGAATCCGGTGATATATTTACCCCAGTCCCTGGAAACCCAGAAGAAATTGAGGTTATTTTACTTAATCATGCCGAAATAGGTGATGAGGTCAGGATTAGCGATATGGGCGCTTATTGCGCGAGTATGCGGGCTAAAGGTTACAATTCATTCCCCGACGCACCCGAAATCATGGTCGACTAAATCTGAATTTGCTTGTGTTATTCTGTGGATGTGCTTTAATTAGGGTAGCGAAACGATAACTCCCTCAAACAAGGTAACGAGTGGTCAGGCGTAGTGAAGTTTTGTGTTAATAAAATAAACAAAAAGAAAATGACAGGTACAATCGCACGAATGAAGAAGGATAACGGTTACGGCTTCATCACTCCAGATGACGGCGGAAAGGACGTATTCTTCCACGCACAATCAGTAGTAGACAACGTTTACGACGAGCTAAACGAAGGTGACAAGATCACTTTTGACCTCGAAGACGGACCGAAAGGTCCAGCCGCTACTAACGTACGTCGTGCATAATCTATTCAGTTAGAACAAAACGAGCGTGGTGCTTAGGCACTACGCTCGTTTTGTTTTGCCCGTGCGTGGTCATAATTACTACCCCCACACCCTTGTCCTCTTTCTAAAATAGCCTACAATTAGTGGTGACGCGAGGGAATAGTGGAATAGTGATGTACGGTAATTTTAATCATACCTATATATAGTAACCATCTATGGAACCACAAGAAAACCAGACGGCCGGAGTACCACCTGAACAAACCACAACACCAGTACCTACCGCACCGAGTGCGAACAACAATCACCTACTCATGGGAATTTTGTCCTACCTCGGGCCACTCGTAATTGTGCCGTACCTCATGGCCAAAGATGATGCGTTTGTAAAATTTCATATTAAGCAAGGATTGGTGCTGTTAGGGATTTCGGTTATCATCTTTGTACTGAATACGAGCGTACTACCCTGGATGTTGTATCCACTCACTGGCCTCATTAACCTCGGTGTGTTTGTACTCAGTATTGTGGGCATTGTTAATGTCATCAACCACAAAGAAGCAGCCTTGCCACTGGTTGGCGATTTGGCCAAGAAGATTACGATCTAGTGCCACGCACGAATACGGACTACCTACTCCCCGGCTCACCGCCGGGGAGTATTGTGTCTGTGTCAGAATTATCAACAGGAGATGTCAGAAAATAGACATATGATCGGTATACTATCTAGATATGAAACAATCAGCATACGCCGCATTTTTAAAATATATTCGCGAGGAAAGGCGGCTGTCCCAAGCCCTCGTTGCCGAAAAAGCTTTGATGTCCCGCGCATCATATGTCGCCGTTGAAAAGGGTACGAAAGAACTCACGCTCGCCGAGGCGGCAGCGATCACCAAATTATTTGGTATCACCCTCGATGAGTTACTACAGGCAAAAGTGCCAGACCTACATATCTATCGTGAGATGATTTTGGGATTTCTCCGCGCTGCCGCGAATACGGGGCACACTCTTAAAAAAACGAAGCTGGCACATTTATTGTATCTCGCTGATTATTCGTGGTTCTTTCTCCATGACACAAGTTTAAGCAACGTCATCTACGCCAAAGCCGAATTCGGACCACTATCAAGTTCGTACTTTCAGCTCCTCGAAGAGTTAGAACAGGGGGGCATCATAAATGTTAAACAAATCTATCGCGATGATTACCACATGTATGAACTCACGGAAACGCGCGCGTCACAGAAAAAAACTCTTGATCACCTGAACGCCAAACAAATGGCGCACCTCACAAAAATTTGGAACGGGTGGTCCGAAGCGAGCACGGCTGAAATTATTCAATTCATCAAAGAGCAGCTCCCCTTCAAGGAATCAGTTGTAGGGGAAGTCATCGCCTACGAGCTCATCAAAGGAGAAACCGCCCATTCAATCTATTAACCGGCAGCACGCTCCCGACCACAAATTGACACAAAGGTCGGGGTGCGGTGTAACCTTGCAATTCCTGGAGAATATGCTATAGTAATCGGACCTTCGCAGGTTATTAATAAAGTGCAACTTGGTACTTGAGACGCAGTGGTCTTAGGGTAGCCACACTGGGTTGTAACTAAAATCAAAACTATGTTAACAAAACGAGTCAAAGAAAATGTTTTAAAAGGAACGCAACGTCACGACAGTGACACCGGATCACCCGAGGCACAGGTAGCCTTGATCTCACGACAAATCGAAGAGCTCTCAACCCACCTCCGCAAGCACAAAAAAGATTTCCACTCACGTCGTGGACTTCTCCAACTGGTAGCTGACCGTCGTTCACATTTAAAATATCTCGAACGAAAAAATGCATCTGCCTACGAGGCCTTGATTGCAAAATTAGGACTCAAGCGCTAACAATAGAAAATGCTCTAGTCTAGACTAGAGCATTTTCTATTTAGGCGTATAGTAGTAGGAGACGGAAAAAAGATTTTATATTCATTCATAAATTATTTTTATATGGGAATCATTCGACATGATGAGCAACGAGTAGCGATTTTAATTGATACTCAAAATTTGTATCACAGCGCCAAAAATTTATACAAAGCCAAAGTAAACTTTGGTGCAGTAGTGGCCGCCTGTTTAGGTAACCGAAAATTAATCCGCGCCATATCATATGTGGTCAATACCGAGAGCGGAGAAGAGACGCCGTTTTTTGAGGCACTGGAAAAAGTAGGTATTGAAATTAAAACTAAAGACTTACAAATTTTTTACGGTGGAGCCAAAAAAGCCGACTGGGATGTGGGGATGGCAGTTGATGCGATTAAACTCGCCCAAAAAGTTGACGCAATTGTACTCGCGACCGGCGACGGTGATTTTATTCCACTGGCTGAATATGTAAAGAGCCAGGGCTGCCAAGTTGAGGTGATTACCTTTGGCAGGTCAGCCTCAGGTAAATTGCGCGAGACGGTTGATGACTTTATTGATATGGATGAGAACCCTCATGAATTTTTAATTGGGTACAAGGGTAGTGGTCAACACAAAAAAACCAACAGCGGTTTACGTAAACAATTGAACAAAGTTGTCGGTACCGATACAGATAATTTATAAAATACCCGTTTCACTGATTCTAAACTGAGACACGCGCATTGGACTCTGCTACCCCGGCATACTAGGTATGTCTACCTTTGTAAGTAGATTCAACCAGACTGGCTATATAAATAGCTGTTTCACATCACTTGAAGCATCAACTGCGGGCAGATGGGGAGAGAAACTAACGCATAGTTCACTTATGAAACGGGGACTTCAAACCAAAACTATTTATTTTTCTCTGAGGGAACGAGCTTGTAAGTTCGCTACGTAGTAATTTTTATTGGCATGTGTACGTGACTTGTGACGGGTGGTACTGATAGCGTCACTCACAACCAGCTCCCCACACTTAGGCAAATCGTGAGATACTAGTAACGATGAGTACAGCCACTCCCGTTCCTACCGTACCAAAGGTACGCACATTTGCCACCGACTTGAATGAAGCTCGGACTCTTCGTGGTACCCCTGCAGCCACAAAGTCTGCGACAGCAGTAGTTGCTCCAGCGATGAGTGTCCCTGTAGCCCCGCCGACACCACAACCCCAGACGCGGGCTACGGCACCTAAGCCTCCACAACCCCCGGCAGTAGTACCGAAGGCAAAGGAAATTGCTAGGGTCATTCCTCCGTTTCATACATTTGAAAAAGCGCCACTGGAAACTACCTCCTCCGCCTTTAGTGCAAAGATTGACACCACGCAATTTGAAAAAAATATTCCACTGGTTAAACCATCTGTGTTAGCCAACCCCGGTATTGAACCACTAACAGTAGACACGAAAACTAACGCTGCCGATATTGGTACAGTAATTACTGACACCAAGCGAACTGGTGTGCCTTTCACTACCGCTATCATACAGTCGCTACAATCCTGGTGGCAGCAAACACTAAAAATAACGGCCAAGAAAAAACCGCCTGTCTATTCAGTACCTGATGAAAGTCGTCGCAAAGGGGTGATCCAAAAAGCTGTCAGTCAGACCGGGAGAGCGGGGACGTCAGACCATTCCGAGGCCCTCGGTCGAATTCGCGCTGCCCAGAAAATTACCCGCGGTGGGGCAGTGACACAAACTGCAACTACCCCTGTGCTTACTATAAAAAATGAACCGGTTGTTTTACCCTACCAAGAGCTTGAGTCGATCAAAGTTCCCGGTCAGGCCCCGATGTTCGTTGTCCCCGCTCCGGTGGTGTCGCCGGTGACTGCTACTGGTTGGGATTCGGCATCGACGATAACTGACAATCCAACAGCTGCAGCTACGCCTATCATCATGGAGCTACTGCCTGCAGAAAAAATTGAGCCGGTCATCCCTGTCGTAACTCCAAAAATACTCCCGAGAATTACTCCAATTGTACCCACGCAAACGCCAGCTGCGCAGAGTGCTTTGTCACCAATAAGTGAGCCTAAAATTCCGAGAGCGGGTATTGAAAAAAATATTACTCCTACGTTCCCTATGACCAAAGAGCCGGCAAAAGTGTCCGAGGTGAAACTTCCAACTCCCCAAAATCGACCACGAATTATTCCAACCATCCCTGCTATTGAAACTGCTGATGCGATACTTTCAACTACAGAAACTCCACCATCTACTGATGAGACTCCAGTGAGTGAGTCAACACCAGTAGAGGCAGTAAAATTAAATCCGCATTGGTCACAAGGACTGGGCGAACAAACAATTACCCTGCGACCAGAGCCGCGTTTTGCGCCACCCCGAGCTGCCGTTCCGTACTGGAAACAAATACTTCGTCAACCTAATTACGTAACTCTCGGTATCGGCGGACTCGTCATGGTCAGTGTCAGTTTGTGGTTCGGGTATTCTTTGATCACGAAGCCCACAATTGTCGCTACCATAGCCACACCAGTTATCCCAGCTACGTTTTTTACGTCGAGTGATCTGACTCCGGTACTGACAGTTTCCTCCAAAGCCGAATTATTTTATGTTCTAATGGCGAGCTCATCTTCTGATGCTTCTCTCACCGAAATACCGGTACGCAGTAGCACAACCGGTCAACTACTATCAGCATCAGAATTTTTCAGTCTCATTGATGCACCCACTGGGGCAAACTTTTCACTATCACTGAACCAATTAGTTTTTGGTAACTACCGTGGTCAGCCTTGGTTGGCATTTTCGGCTACTGATGAAAAAACTGCCCAGGGGGGAATGTTGTCGTGGGAGAACACACTGAGTCAGGGTTTAGCGCCTTGGTTTGGCCCGGCGGTAGCGCAATCACAAAAAAAGGGCCTGACCCTTTTTCATGATGCCGTTGTGCGCGGCATTGATGTTAGAGTGCTCACGGACAGAGAGGGAAAAGAGCGAATCACCTACGGATTTGTTACACCGACGCGACTGGTCATTACCACTGACACCACTGCATTTTTAAACTTGGCCGAAAAATAGTTATACGGTTACATGACCGTGATATCATAGTGCTATGAGTATCACGCCAGTGTTTACTATTCAGCCCGCCGTGCACGGAGGTACTGTCATAACGATTGAGGCCGACCTCACCCGCGGACTACATTCGTTTTCGATTGTCGGTTTAGCCGGCAAAGCCATCGAAGAGGCGCGAGACCGGATTGGGGCCGCTCTGAAACATTCAGGATTGCCGTCGCCCAAAAGCCAGAACCAAAAAATAGTCATCTCGCTCGCGCCAGCTGATTTAAAAAAAGAAGGTCCGCTCTTTGATCTCCCGATTGCTATTGCCTATTTATTGGCGGCCGAGTTAATTACCGTTGATACCAAAAAACGTATCTATGTCGGTGAACTATCGCTTGATGGATCCATCAGATCGGTTCGAGGGATACTCGGTGTGGTGCAGGCGGCCAAAGTCAACGGATTTACCGAAGTCATCGTACCCAAAGGAAACGTAGCCGAAGCAGCACTGGTTGCCGACATCACGATTATCGGGGCCACGACGTTAGCCGAGGTAATTTTTCATATTGACCAAACGCACGAGCAGCACAAGCTATTACCCGCCGCTCCACTGACAGAACTGAGTACCGCCTGGCACGACAGTGTCGTACAGCTCGAAGACATCAAAGGCCAAGAGAGTGCCAAGCGCGCGCTCATTATCGCTGCGGCTGGGCGACATAATGTGATACTGGTTGGTCCACCGGGAACAGGTAAAACGATGTTGGCTCGGGCGTTCCAAGGTATCTTGCCACCACTCTCGCGACCTGAGGCACTAGAGGTTGGCGTCATTCATTCACTTGTCGGCGGCCTCGAGCAAACCATTTCGGCCCAACCGCCATTTCGTACACCGCATCACACGGCCTCGTACACAGCCCTGGTTGGTGGGGGAAGTATTCCTAAACCAGGGGAAATCACCCTGGCTCACCGCGGCGTCTTATTCATGGATGAGTTTCCGGAATTTGATAGACGGGCGCTGGACGCCTTGCGACAACCGCTTGAGGATCGTGTAGTGACGATTGCGCGCGTACAGGGCACAGCTCTATTCCCCGCAGATTTTATTTTGGTAGCCGCTATGAATCCCTACCGCGGGAGCTTTGACGGCACAACGGACTTGGCCCGCGCTATGCACGAAACGTATCGGGGTAAAATATCGGGACCAATTTTAGACCGGATTGATTTGTGGATTGAAGTGCCTCATGTCCCGTACGAAACCCTCACAACACTCGCAAAAAAAGAAGGGGAAACAGCTACCGCTCGTACAAAAATTGCCGCCAGTCGCACCCGCCAACAGGCGCGTCTCGCTGGTCGGGGAGTGACCACTAACGCCACTATGACTGGTCGAGATATCGACGAGACAATAATGCTCACTCCAGAAATCCAGACGATACTCAAACAATCATCTGCCAAACTACAGCTCTCACCTCGTAGTTATCATAGATTAATCAAAGTCGCCCAGACAATTGCAGATTTAGCACAAAGTGACACACTACTACCAGAACACATATATGAAGCCCTCCAGTATCGAGTAAAGCTATAGGTAGGTTACGACACCATCCTGATGCGAGAATTTCTTCTTATCAAAGAGGTATCTGAATTGGGAGAAAGGTTTTCGGTTTTTTAGATACTCCGGATCATTTTGATTACGATAGGCTTCTTGTTCATGTGAACACCAAAGATAGGCCTCATGCCACGATAATCGTAAAATAAAAATTGCGATCAATGTTTCAATAACGTGGAGTAGGAGTGCACCTACTGCCAAAAGATCTCGCTGTTGTTTCAAATGAATTGTCTCATGCGTAATAAGCCAAGGAACTAAATCTTCTTTTGACCGAGCAATAAAAAATATTCCGCCGAAAGCCAAACCCCTCGCTGTTTGCGAAAAACCCATGAACCAAGCCAGGAATTTTAGCAATCGTGGAGCGATAATAATCATAAAAAAAGTATACAGGAATTCTAAAATATCAAAAGAATTTATCTTTGCAGAAGCAGCCGAAACGCCCAAAACGAGATGCAGGTCGAGGCAGATAGTAAAAAATGACAGGAGGCGTACGGATGTACGTTGACTGTCATTTTTTACTATCTAACAAAGAGATTCATGCAAGTAGATACGTCAGGAAAAATTCATTTTAGGATAACGAGCAAGGCGCGCAAGGGAATGGGTACGAGCCGTGCAGTGGTACGATAAGCAATTTTGCAGACACAATCTAAAATGTTCAAAACGGAATGAAGGTCGAGGCGGATACGAAAAAATGATAGGAGGCGTACAAGCGTACGACGACTATCATTTTTTCGTATCCAACGAAGAGATTCGTCCGTTTTGGATATTTTAATTAAAATGGATTTTTTCCGCCTCTCACTTCAAAGTGTAGATGCGGCCCCGTCGACTTACCACTCATCCCAATAGCACCAATGGTATCCGCCTGACCAACCGTAGATCCAACACCAACATCAACGCGAGAGAGATGGGAGTAGAGAGTCTGGGTACCATTCTTGTGCTTGATTACAATGTAATTTCCATAACCACCGTTCCAACCGGATGTTTTAGCTACGATAACTTCACCGGTTGCAGCTGCTCTCACTGGAGTACCAACACCAGCAGCTAAATCCACAGCATTGTAACCATGTAGTCCCTGGGACTTGAGGGCACCTGGGGCAGGATGAACAAATGATCCAGTACCGGCGGCTACATTTTTAGTACTAGCAGATGATTTGGTCGGTACAGCGGCCGCAGTTACTTTTTTGATAACCGGTGCGGTGTGAATCTCACCACCAGGGATGACGAGTGTCGCCCCAGCCGCTAGAGTACTCCCTGACTGGAGTTGATTGTAGGATAAAATTTCATCGGCATTTCCGTCGTATTTTTTAGCAATTGAAGCAATCGTGTCACCTGACTTTACCACATGGCGCACTCCCGCCACTGGCAAGATTACAAGATTATCACCAGGCTTGATGGCTGATGCTTTTGGAAGATCATTTGCCCATAAAATGGTATTGGCGGTAACATCAAACATCGCAGCAATCTGCGATAGGGAGTCCCCTGGACGGACGACATACACACTGATCTCGCCACCATTATCGGTTCGCGCTGCGTCGATCTCGTCTTTACCAACTGGTCCAGTGGAAACAAGAGCCCCATCAACCACCTGAACGTCAGCACCACCGCGGGCACTATGTGGTTCTGGATTTTGCGCAGCTACCAAAACTGGTACATCCAGTGGCGATACCAAAAGTATTGTTTCCTCATCAGTTATAACTTCATTGTTGGTTGTGGTACTCAAAATACCCTCGAGCACTCCCGCTTGCACCGAAAGGGGGACTACAATCGCCAGGATACAGGCAGCAACTTCAAACAGACCCCACGAAAACGGGGAGTGCATTATTTTTTTAGATATCGACCTGGATGTAGCCAGAGTGTTGGTACCCAGTGTCGATTTTTTATGAGTAGGTAAAATAGTGTAGGGATTATGGACTCACCGCGGAAGCAACCATTACGGAAAAAGCAGAAAAAGAAAAAGCGTCAAACGCGTATTTCTATACCAATCATTCGGTACGGGAATAATTCTACTAGAGTGGGGGATATGCACAATTGACGTAATGCACTTTACGCGGTTTGAGGGAAAGTTACTTAAAATAAGCCTACATGGTGGGGTATTTCATTACATTGACACGGGGCGCATTTTAATGAGGAATTTATTACGGTAGCATATGGTATAGTGTCAATCAATTATGAACCCTGTTCCATATCTCGCTGGACTTAATCCTGCCCAAACCGAGGCCGTCCTACATATACAGGGACCACTCCTCATTCTGGCCGGAGCCGGGTCGGGCAAGACGCGTGTTATCACCCATCGGATTGTGCACCTCATTAACAGTGGCGTAGCTCCGCACCACATCCTGGCAGTGACATTTACCAACAAGGCCGCCAAAGAAATGCGCGAGCGGGTTGAAAAACTAATCACCCAATTTGCTGATGTTACCAAAGGGCCAGTAACGTCGCTCCCGGCAGTGACGACTTTCCACGCGCTCGGGGTACGGATTTTACGAGAGCACCATGAAACATTGGGGCTGAGGCGTCACTTCACCATCTACGACCGGGCCGATAGTATCCGCGCCATTAAAACTGCCTTGGAAGCCGGTGGCTATAATCCCAAAGAATTTGAACCGCGTAAAATGATCGGGAAAATTTCGCGGGCCAAGGGTGACGCTAAAACCCCCCAGCAATTTAAAGACGCCGCCACCTCATACCCTGACCGAGTCACGGCCGAAGTCTGGATAAAATACGAGGAAATAATGCGCGCCGAGCACGCGCTTGATTTCGATGACCTACTGATCAAGACCTTGCGGATGATTGAGGAGTATCCTCATATTCGCGAGACCCTCCAAAACCGTTTCCAGTATATTCATATTGACGAGTATCAAGACACCAACCGGGTGCAATTTGAAATTGCCCGGTTACTAACTGGCGAAAAGCATAATTTATGTGTAGTAGGGGACATCGACCAGAATATTTACTCGTGGCGTGGCGCTGATATCAAAAACGTCTTGCAATTTGAAAGACACTTTCCTGCGACAAAAACCATCCTCCTCGAAGAAAATTACCGCTCGACTAAAAACATTATCGGCGCCTCAAATGACGTCATCAAGAAAAACCGTAACCGGGTTGATAAACAAGTCTTTACCGAAAACGGCGAGGGTGAGAAAATTACCCTCTATGCTGCTATGACTGGTGTCGACGAAGCCGAGTACATCGCCCAAACGTCAAAAAAATTAGTTGAGACCGGAATTGCTCCGTCACATATCGCTGTTTTGTATCGCACCAATTTCCAATCACGATCACTCGAAGAGGCCTTTCTTAATTTTAATGTGTCATACCAATTGCTCGGTACTAAATTCTTTGAACGTAAAGAAGTCAAAGATGTACTGTCCTATCTACGCCTCGCGCTCAATCCGGGCAGTACGGCTGATATAAACCGGATTATCAATGAACCAGCCCGCGGCATCGGTAAAGTCACCCTCGATAAAATACTCGCGGGAAATCGCGCGTTACTTACCGGCGCTACCCTCGACAAGGTCGAGCGATTCGAACAAATTATGTCTGATATTGGCGACGCCGCCAGGACGACCATTTTGTCAGAGACCCTTAAATTTATTATCAAACGCACCGGCATTGAGACCGAACTCAAGAAAAACGGTACCGAAGACGACCTCTCTCGATTAGAAAACTTACGTGAGCTGGTTACCCTCGCTATCCGGTATGATGAACTCGCGCCTGAGGCGGCGGTCGAGGCCTTGCTTGAAAATGCCGCCCTGCAAAGTGACCAAGACGAACTCAAAGCGCCCGAAGAACAAGACGCCGTCAGACTGATGACTGTCCACTCAGCCAAGGGACTAGAGTTTCCGTACGTGTTTATTTGTGGATTGGAACAGGGACTCTTTCCCCATGAACGATTAGACGACACCGGCATCGACCACGAAGAAGAACGTCGCTTATTTTACGTCGCCCTCACCCGCGCGGAAAAGAAAGTCTATCTCACCTACGCCCACATGCGCACCATCTACGGCCAATCCCGCGTCAACGTCCCCTCAACATTCATCAACGACATCAGCCCCGAGTACGTCGAACAAAGTGCCCGCAAAGGCTGGGGCAACACCAGCTCCGGCTATGAGACAACAGTGTTTCTAGATTAGGAATCTAGCTTGTACACTTATACGTTTAACGGTAAGCTCCTTTTATACATATATATGAATGAAGAGCGAAAACGAAAAATTGAAAAAGAGGCAGCTGCGGCCGAACGCTTTGTCCACAAAAAATCCCTGGGGCAAAATTTCCTCACAAGCGACGTGGTGCCGCGCTGGCTGGCGGCCGCAGGTGAAGTCGCAGCCGGTGACACGGTGTTAGAAATCGGGCCCGGCACGGGGATGTTGACGGGGGTTTTACTCGCTACCGGAGCGACGGTTGTAGCGGTCGAGGCCGATATACGGGCTGTCGAAATACTACGTGAAAAATTCGCCAGTCCCATCGCAGCTGGAAAACTACAGCTGCATCACCTCGATGCCCGGACACTTGATATCGCCACCCTAGGACTTATCCATCAGGAATACAAAGTCGTCGCCAACATTCCGTACTATCTGTCGGGTTTTTTACTCCGAACTATTCTCGAGGGCACAATCCTTCCGACCACATTGGTGTTTTTGATGCAACGCGAAGTCGTCACCCGGATTGCCCGCGATACCAAAGAGTCAATTTTGTCACTATCAGTCAAAGCTTTTGGTGTGCCCAAATACGTCAAAACAGTTGTCCGCGGAAACTTTAACCCCGCCCCCAAAGTCGACTCAGCCATTCTGCAGGTCGCTCACATCAATCATGATAATTTTGCGGACCGAGCCGACCTGGCTATATTTTTCAACCTTTTACATCTCGGCTTTGGTCAGAAACGCAAACAGCTCCTCTCTAATTTAGCCGGCACCTACGGTCGTGATCACCTAACTGGAGTATTTGCCGCGCTCGCCATACCACTAACTGCCCGCGCTGAAACTCTACAAATTGAAACGTGGCTCAAATTACACAAAGTACTATCAACTAGCTATCCCCAAGCTAATCCCAGGATCTAACCAAAGTACTACACAACTTATACAGTCCAGTACAATCTGGACCGAACGAGCTTGCTATACTGGTAGTACATTATATGCCGGTCAACTCAAAAATTTTAGGTGCGTTTGTAATCGGTTTTGCTCTGGTTGCCGGTTCATATACACTGAGTAATTTTGGTCAACTTAGTGAAAAAGACCAGACGACCCCGGATGTCTACGCTGTCACTACAGCGGCAAATGCTGATACTCGCACCTATATCGAAGTCTCTGATAAAAACAGTGATGGGGTAGAGGACTGGCAGGAAGAATTTGTAAATCAAACGCCGTTGGTCATCTCAGCTGACGTGGCGAGCACCACCGCTTTTGCCATCCCAAACACCGTCACCGATCGGATGGGGATTGAGTTATTTCAGTCAGTACTCCAAGCCAAAGGTCGTGGTAACGTTGGACCCCAAAGAGCTCAGATTGTCTCAGAAACAGCTGATTTACTGCGGCAAAATACCGTTAAAGACACTCTATTTACGAGGGCTAACATCACCGTTATCGATACTTCTAATGAAGCGATTAGGACGTATGCCAACACCCTCGCTAGTATTCTCGTGAATAATAATGTGCCCGGGTCAGAGAGCGAACTCGTTATTATCGACCGCGCCCTCAAAACTGAAAACGCAAGCGAGCTCAATAAACTCGATCCGATTATCGCTATGTATAAAACTATGCGCGACCAGACGATGGATACACCGGTGCCGCGTGGTTTTGAAAAACAACATCTTGATCTAGTTAATGTGTACCAGGCACTCTACGCCACCCTGACTGATTTTAAACTTATTTACAGTGACCCTGTTGTGGCCCTGCTTCGAGTTAAACGCTACCAAGACGATGCTACCGGCCTCGGCTACGCTCTGCAAAATATGTACCGAGCACTTGAACCACACGCGGCCTTACTACAACCCGAGGATCCGGCACTGGTGTTCGCTGCCTTTGCCCCTAGGCGATAACTTTACCTATGAAAAACCTCTCAAAAATTTTTACATACTCTATTGGTACACTACTTTTGTTTGCGCTCACGCTTGTTCCGATGCAGCAAATAGTACCAACCGCAGATGCAAACGGCGGGGGACTAGCGACTGCTTTTAACCAAATGATTAACAATGCCGAACAGCGACTACAAACGGTGCAGCAAACTATTGCCGCCGGTAATTCGGGCTTGACTTCAGCTGCCGTTACCAGTTTAGCGAACAAAGAAATCCTCGATGGTATCGCTTGGGCTGTTGCCAAACAAATGGTCAGCCAAATGACCAAGAGTATGGTGGAGTGGATCAACTCTGGTTTCCAAGGTGACCCAGCTTTTATTACTGACCTCAATGGTTTTTTACTTGACGCTCTGGATAACGTGGCAGGAAATTATATCCAGAGCTTGGGAGGAATCGGGGAATTTGTTTGTTCACCGTTTCAGCTTGATGTACAAGCAGCACTATCTATTAACTACCAACAGGCCCGCAGTGGTATGCCGTCAGGCCCAACCGCCCCCTCATGTTCGCTCACTGATATCACAAATAATATAGAGGGCTTCCTCGACGGTACCCAAAATGCTGATTGGAGTGATTGGTTAACCATAACGAGCAACCCCCAAAACACACCCTACGGTGCGTACCTCGCTGCCGAAGCGAGCTTAAATGCGCGGCTGCGCAATTCAGCAGGACAGGAAATTGAAATTGCTAACTGGAGCGGGGGATTTTTATCGAAAAAAATCTGTGAAGGTATCAACGGTGCACCGGCAGCTGAAGGTGAGAATTGTCGGATAACCACTCCTGGACAAGTCATTAGTGATGCCTTTACTGTACAGCTGGCTACCGGCCCCCAATCACTAGTCGAGGCTGATGAAATCAACGAAATCATTGGCGCCCTTATCAATCAACTTTCACTCAAGGCCATGCAGGGCATCAATGGCTTACTCGGTCTCGGTGGCAATAGTAACTACACTGACTACAGTGACAGCACAGACAAAACCAAATCTTACTTAGACAACGCAGTTGATGAAAATGTAAACCTCGGTGTTAATTCCATCCGCACCCAAATGGGTACCGCTCTGGTCACTGAACGTTCATATGTAGCCCTAGCGAGTAGTACGCTGACGGAAATCGTCGCCCAAGCAACTCGAGTTGGTAGGGGAGCTGCCGCCATTAGCGCCATTTTTGGCGGAGACAATAACACTGATGCGTTATTAGGTATCACCACCGCCAGTACAATGAATGAAGCCAGTAGCAGTCTAGCCGCCCTGAGTCGGAGCGGTGCTACCGCGTCCCGGGTTTTTGTAGCTGAATCACAACTCCGTGATATTACCCTGGCTCTGGCATCAATCCAACAAATTAGTAACGGCACAATATCACCAAGTGAGGTGCTGGACCTGACGTTTACCCAACTCATTACCGAAGGCACCCGGGTGCAAAAAACCTTAACTGACCTCGCGGCCGAAGTCGCTCCTATCAGAACTCAATCAGAGAGCAATATAACTGCGCTCGTTGCCCTAATTAGTCGCTTTGATAATGCGAGCACCACTGCTAGTGCTACCAATAGTGCCGGCAACATCCGTCAACTTGTCACCCTCGATTACATCACTCTCGCTAACACTGGTAGCTTAACAACCGCTTCAACCGTCGCCGCCAAACGCGCTGAATGGAAGGCTATCCTACGCTAGGTGGGTAGTACCTAGGTCAGAAGCCACTTTGTAATGGTAGAATAAAATAACTCTGTGGAGTTTAGGAGAGCCTCAAACTGGCCCTCCGTCTCGGTAATACATCATGATTTTAGGTACAAAAAACATACTGAAATCAGCCCTCATTGTGGTGGGTTTATTGCTATTTTTTGGACTATCTCCCCAACAATCATTCGCGCAGCCTATAGTAGTCAATGAAAATCAAAACATCGGCACACCATTATCTCCGAATGACCCTAACTTACTACCACCAAATTCATTCCAAAATGGTGGCGGAGCAAATGCTAATGGTAATTTTGGAAATGTGCCCAATGCGGACGATTATTCCGGTTCAGCTAACCAGGGTGAAATTCCTCCGCCGGATGTACCAATCACTACCTTTGATTTCAAGTCTGAACTGTATAACACTTTATTCTGGTTCACGATTGCGGTATTTGGAAAACTATTTAGTTGGAGTGGAATTATTTTTGATGTCGGACTCAATCAGTATGTGCTGGGATTCGGCTACCAGTATTATGACAAAAATGTAGGAGTGGCGATCGAAGAAGTCTGGAAAATCGTTCGGGATCTCTTTAACCTGACTTTTATTTTTGGTTTGGTTTACATCGGATTCAAGATGATCCTCAATTCTGATGACTCCACCGCTCGCAAAATGTTGGTGTCCCTCCTCGGGGCAGCGTTACTCGTGAATTTCAGCTTATTCATTGTAAAATTTGTGATTGATGTAGCGAACGTCGCGGCCGGAGTAATTGCCAAAGCTTTTACCACCACCCCCGACGCACCCGTGAGTATCGCCAACGGTTTTATGAACCTGATTAATTTCAGCACTATTCTACAAGTCAACGCCGAACAGATGAGTCAACTTCAAAATGGCGGTGCTTTTGGCTACATCTTTGGTCTGATGATATTTTTTATGGTGGCAGCGTTTGTGTTTGCGGCTGGCGGAATTTTAATGATTGTGCGCTTTGTCGTCCTGTGTGCCTACATGGTGTTTTCGCCGATCATGTTCATCGGCTGGGTTTTTCCATCAATGGCCGGCCACTCGAAAAAATATATGAATGGTTTCTTAGGCAACGCTTTCTTCGCTCCTGCCTACATTATGATGTTGTACCTCTCGTTCAAAGTCCTCTCTTCTTACTCTGAAAAAGTTGGTGATGTTAACTACGGTGCCCTATTTGTCGAAGACCCTAACACCGTCGGCAACGCCGGCCTAGTCATTCCTTTCTTTATCCTCACCATGGTCTTTCTCGTTATGTCCCTAGTAGTCGCCAAAAACATGGGCGCTGTTGGAGCTAGTACCGCCATTTCGATAGGGAACAAGTGGCGGGGGAATGTACAAAATGGTTTAAGAAATGCCGCCTTGGCAGCTCCACGATACGGAGCCCGTACTTTGGTAGGTGCTGGAGCTAAACAATTAGGCAAAATTAATGACAGCATGGAAGGCTCACGAACTGGGCGTAACTTTAAACGCGCACTATCTATTGCATCATTGGGAGCACTGGATGAACGTGGTCGACGTGATTTAATAAAAGCAGGCAAAAATGCAAAGTTTGGTGGATCTTATTCGTATGCAGATGATGTTAAATTATTTGAAGATATAAGTGCTACTCGTTCAACTGAAAAAACTAAATCTGAAAATAAAAAGAAGATTACTGCCGGATTAGCTGCCCTTGAATCAGATAGTACTCTTTCTCAAAATGAAAAAGATAAAGCTATTCGTGAAATGCAATCAGTAATAACAGGCATGACACTATCGCAGCTTGAAACAATGAAAGATAAAGACCGTGTTGCAATAGCAGGCGAACTTAGTGCAGCACAAACAGAAGCATTAATGAAAAGTGACAAAATTGGCGCTGATGATAAAGCTGCTATTGTTACGAAGAGACAAGAAGTCATCAGAAAGTTAGTTGGGGATAATGCATCTATAATTACTTCAGAATTAACAAAACTAAGTGTCGAACAATTAGAAACTATGGGGGATGAATTTATTCATACCAACGCTCACCTGTTTACTAACGGACAGATGGAGGATCTAAAGAAAAGCAAAAGATTCTCTGAGTCACAAAAAAATAATTTTTCCACTACTCGTACAAGCAGTCTTGAAAACGCAGTCAAAACAGCATCTGGAGCAAAAGATATACTACAAGTTAAAGACACCGCTGGTAAATACAAAAATCGAAAAGCAAGTGATGTGGCAAAACAGTCTGCAAAGGTTTTGCTTAGTTCTGAATCTCTACCTTACATCACTGATTCTGTTTTACGCGAAATTGTTAAAGAAAATAGTTTGAGTCCATCAGAGATGCAGGCACTTCGCACCAATATTCTTGCAACAACAAGCAGTGATCCTGATGCGCAAAAAGCACGCGATTATTTTAGTACCACACACGCATTAAAAAACTGGTAGAATTTACAATATGGAATTAACAAACTTACATAGAGATCATATATACGAATCTGCAAACTCTGTAATGAAATTTTTGTATGAGATGCCAGAAAGTGGCAGGAGACTTCGGGAAATTGCAGACAGATATAGAATAATTGAACATGAAAATTACAAAAAGTTTGCACTTTTAGTAGGAGATGTAGTTCTCGGTTTCTACAAAATTGAAGACACCGTACCACTCCTTCAACAGGAACTGGGACTTGATGCGAAAACGGCGGCGCTCCTTGGGGCTGATGTATTAGATTTCTTGGCTCCGTTATCTGATCCTAATTTTGTAGTGCCAGAGGATGATGCTGCGGATTTTGAAGGGGGTAGCTCTGTTGAAGAAACGACAGTGGAAACGGAGACACCACCTGAAAACACAGGAGCAAATCCCGTCTACGTCGCCATGCAAAATGCCGCACCGAGCGTTACAGAAGTGTATGCACCAGCAATCCCTACCCCGTATACGCACCCAACTGTGATTGCGCCCGAAATCCATACTATGGCTACCGACGCTGCTGTCGTTCGCGGCAGTTATCAGCCGGTTTCAGCAGACGACAGCACTCCCACCCACGTATCTGCACAACCTACCTTTACTCGCCCACCCCTCTCGGACACCCCCAGCTACGCCACCCCCGCGTCACCCCATCCAGACTCCACCCCAACCCCCATCATCCAACAACCACGCTGGGGCAATTAGGTTCGCTGAATATACCTAATCAAAATTTACAGTTGCTACATAATCACTAAATAATTTTACCTTTTTACTGTCATCGGGATTAATAAGAAACGGCTCAATATCTTTTGCGAGTTCATTAAAATCAAAATTACTTGTTTTTTCGAGTATAATTTTCTTTAGTTCTGCGCCGTTTTTTACACCAGTTTTTGCCAACAAGTAGGCGTAATTGGGTTTTGTTTGAGGAATAAGAAAAACAATATCAAAGAAGTCCCGTCCCTTGGCCCGAGGACGGTTAACCGCTGCGTATAATTTTTGTGACAGCAGAATATCAATTGGAGTAGTAAATACCTGAGTAAATACATCAAATTTATTTATAATTTTACGATCTTTTTTATAATCAAACGCTTGGGGGACGGTGTCGATTTGAATGAGAATCTTTTCCTCTTGCAGATTAGATATATTATTATCAAATAACACTTTTGGCATTCGAATATACGAACGATAGGCTCCTTTGAACACATTCTTTATTTCAACTTCGTAACCTTGTAGCTCTAAACCTTTTTTAACTTCCTGAGCTAAATCGGCAAACTGCTCTTCAGTAAGCGTAAAATTATCAAAATCTAAATCTTCAGAAAACCGACTATTATTATAGACAATACGTAAGGCTGTTCCACCAAGGAACGTGAGCTCCTCCGCATATTTTGAATTAAAAATTATCTCGAGGATTTTGTACTGCAAATACTCTCTCAAGATATTTCGCTTGAAAGGTTTTTGGTTATCTGGATAGTATTGCTCTATACTTTGTAAACTAAGCATAATTTTTTATGTATGTTAAAAAAGCCTGGGCTCGCTTTTCCAGAGCTTTATTATTAAAGGCTTCGAGATACTTTGCAAATACATCAGTGTTGATTTTATCTTTCAGGTCAGTTACAGCAAAGCGTGTTCCTTCAAATGAATAGCCATTATCCATTTTTGGATTAACATATAAATAATCAAGGATAGCCTTTTCAATCACAGCTATCTTATAGTTGTGCCCATTGAATAATTTCAATTCATACCCAAACATCAGTTTTGCCGGTACATGCCTATATATAAAATTACCAATTGGCGTCATTATTTTTCTAGTACGTAGTGAAGTAACAGAAGTTACCGAATAAACACCCTCAGGAATAACTCCATGTATTGATAAGGCCATTTCCAATGAAACATATGACGGGTCACACATTCTGTTTGATAAAATGAATAATATTGACTCATTAATAGGTAAATCAGAGAATATATAAAAACCCTTGACCAGTTTTATAACGAGGCCTTTTTTTTGCCACTCACTGAGTCTTTGACTATGAAAAGACGGGTCAATTTTCTCAATATCCTTGATTGAGAAGATAGGGAAGTCATTTAACTGTGTTTTTAAGTCTAAATAGTGCATTTTTACGTTATTATTCCGCTTTTACGGAATAATAACGTAATAATATCACATATTAACAGAACTTCTAGTAGCTTATTCACTGATTACTGAAGCTCCTACACCAAACTTTTCATCAACTGTAACTGAAAAATGGTGTCTGATTTTAAGATTGCTCGCATCGAGTCTTTTTGCGATTCAGATAATAATTCACCAAGACCATCGAGAATATGCCGATTGTTCATTTTTTCGAGTATCGAGATACATTGGGTGAGGGTTTCAGTAAATGACATGCCCGACCGCTCCTCGACAATCGTGCGGTTAATAGGCCAGTTATTCTGGGCAAAATAGCGTACATCGAAAATATCCCGGCTGGTTTTACCGACTCGTTCGTACATCGCCATCAGCTTATGTGCGAACATGTCTTCCTTTACCATTACTTGCATGGATATACCCAGTAGCGTTTTTATCTCATACTTGGTACCAAATTGCCGGCGGTTTATTTCTACTTTTAGGTTTTGGGTGTTAGGGTTATAGGAAATAACATTGCGGAGATTATTTTTCTGTATCGATGAATCAGTAACTGTGCCGTAACGACTAATAATTTCTCGTACCATTTCAAACACCACCGATTCTTTTGAGTCACTAATTAAATCCAGATCTATATCGACCGAATTCCGAGGCAGACCGTAAAACATCATAGCGGCTGTACCTCCCTTAAAACCCAAATACGGTGCTATCGACGTATCTGAATAAATATCTTTCAGAATCTGCAACATTATATGCTTATGTTTGGCGTAATTTAGTGTCATATTATTTTTAGTGGATCGAATCCTGATAACTTTTATAGTATGTTCTCACTTTTTTCTCGAGACGCTTGTTATGGTATATGGGTGCATACTCAAATACCTTATCCCAGTTCAAATTAGTTAGATTATCAAAATGATACTCTTTGCTAACATACACCCGATCTAAAAATGCCCGTTCAGGCGTAGCTGTGGCGTAGCCTGACGAATGATCAATTCCGGTTGTATTGCTTAACACGTAGTCTTTGGTCCGTACAAAGGTAATTTTTTGCTCTCCGACCATTATTTCTCGGTTGATATATGAGGCAACAAATATATTTCCATAAAATTGAAAATTTATGCCTGCTCGGGTCAAAACTGTTTCAAAGCTAATATATGCGGGTGTATAAATACGGGTAGCTAATTCGAGATAATCAAAATCTTTATCTTTTGCATATAAACCACGGCGCACTTTGATTAAGGCACCTTTTCGTACATATTTATTTAATCGTAAACTAATCTTTTTTTCGTCTGCCTCTCCCCACAACAAAGCAACATCTTGTATAGAAAAGATAGTTTGTTGAGACCGTAATAACGTTTCTAAATATGTGCCCTTAGTAGGTTTATTATTCATAATAGTGACTGGAGTATACTTTAAAGGTATACTCCGGTTATAATGTAGCATACGTTCTGTAAATATCAATGTTTATAGATAATCTGGGAGTGCGGTGTTTGGCGGGTGAATCCTGCTTTGCTGCGCTCAGCTCGCAAAGACGGTGAGGCAAGAATTGACTGGTAAGCCAGCGGATTGCTAACTTCGACATTTATTTTTAAATTTTCCAGTCAATTTTTATATTTACTCTCTTCTTTTTTATTTAGTTTTAGTCAGTTTTGTTGCGGAGAACGCAGTAGCTACGAGCCACAACCGGTGTATACTACTCTCATGCAGTTTGAAGTGCCGCAGTTCATCGAAATAGAGGACAAGATTTTCGGACCATTTACGTGGCGGCAATTTCTGTATCTCGGTGGTGGTGGAGGGATGTGTGTGGTATTGTTTTTGACCCTGCCGTTTATTGTGGTGATTATTCCTATTACGATCATTGGCGCCTTTACGGCAGCGCTCGCCTTTTACCCCGTGAACAACCGTCCGTTCTCACATTTCCTCGAAGGTATGTACAACCACTACAGACGAGAACGACTCTATCTCTGGCAGCAAAAACGTGAAATTGTCCACAAAGAACAGTTTGCGCCGAGCACAACTGTCCGCGCACCTTTGACCCCAACACCGTATAACAGTCAGCGGGCCGATATTACCTCGCTCGCGCGCCGCCTCGAGCTCCAGGCAATGCAGAAAAAATAATAATTATGGCTACAACCAAGAGCGCAGCTACCCAAGACTTCGTCGCCATCCGTGATATCAAAGACGGTATTGTTATCCTGAAATCGGGTCAATTGTGCAAGGTGCTCTTGGCCTCTTCGGTCAACTTTGCCTTGAAATCAGCAGACGAACAACGGGCTATATTGTTTCAGTTTCAAAACTTTCTCAACACGCTTGATTTTTCACTGCAAATTTATGTACAGTCACGACGACTTAATATCGAACCATATCTCGCTATGCTCTCTGAGCGTCAAGACAGCCAAGACAACGACCTGATGAAAATCCAATTGCGCGAGTATATCGAATTTATTCGCAGCTTCACCATCGAGGTCGACGTGATGAGTAAAAATTTCTTTGTGATTGTGCCGTACACGCCACTGAAATTAAATTTAGGCAAAAGTTTCACCAGCATTTTATCCCAAGGACGCATTACCACCACCGGAGAAAACACCCTCGCCGAACAACGACTACAACTAGAACAACGCCAGGCAGTGGTTGAACAGGGACTCAATCGGATTGGGGTGCGCACCATTGCGCTGCAAACTGATGAACTAGTTGAATTGTTCTATCATATCTACAATCCCGGGGACATCACCGGTTCAGCGCCCACAATGCAGTAAACTATACGTAGCTATGGGAATTCTCGATAACTTAAAACCAAAACAACCAGCCACAGCGAACGAAACCGCCATTAGCGAGAGCTTGCTTACCCTCGCCGATGTTATCGCGCCGTCAGCGGTCAGTATCAAACCGGGCAGCATCAGCATCAGCGGCACCCAAGCCCGGGTATTTTACGCCGTCTCGTACCCACGGTACTTAAACGATGGCTGGCTCGAACCGATTTTGAATATGGAAAAAGAAATCGACGTCACCATCATGATTCACCCGATCAGTACCGCTGATACGCTGAAAAAATTCCAGAAAAAAGTAGCCGAGGTCCAGAGCCAGATCAATATCAGGGCGCAGCGCGGGGAAGTGCGCGACCCACAACTAGAAGCCGCCTACCGCAACCTCGAAGATTTGCGTGATAAATTGCAACAAGCCGAGGAAAAACTGTTTGACGTCGGTTTATACATCGCTGTCTACGGCGAGGATGAGAATACCTTAAATAAGGTCGAAACCGATATCAAAGGCATACTTGATTCTAAACTCATCTACATTAAACCGGCGTTGTTCCGCCAGGAACCGGGACTCCAGAGTATTTTCCCGACCGCAAGCGATGAACTGTTGACCCATAGTAAATTTAACTCCTCACCGCTATCTAGTTTCTTTCCTTTTACTTCATTTGACCTCACTTCGGACACCGGTATTTTATACGGTATCAACCGGCACAATTCGTCACTCGTACTATTTGATCGTTTTGGTTTGACCAACTACAACTCGGTCACCTTTGCGACCTCTGGGGCTGGCAAATCATACAGTATCAAACTAGAAATCCTACGGTCACTGATGTTCGGGACCGAGGTCATCGTCATTGACCCTGAACGCGAGTACGAGTATCTAGCCGAAGCAACCGGTGGCCGTTTCTTTAACATCTCGCTCTCGAGTAAACACCATATCAATCCCTTTGACCTTCCGCCGCCGGCTGATGATGAAGAACCAGCCGATATTTTACGGTCACAAATTGTCCACTTGATTGGCTTATTTAGATTGATGTTAGGCGGGCTCTCACCGGAGGAAGAGACTATTATCGATCTCGCCATCCGTGAGACTTATGCACTCAAAGACATCACCGAACAGAGTAATTTTGGTGACCTCGAACCGCCCTTGCTATCTGATTTTGAAATGGTGCTCGCTGGTATGAACGGCAGTTCATCACTGATTTCACGGTTACAAAAATACACCTCGGGTACCTGGTCGGGATTTATGAATCAACCGACCAATGTCGATATCAATCAGAAATTTGTGGTGTTCTCGCTGCGCGATATGGAAGATGAACTGAAAACCATCGCCATGTTCATCGTAACTAATTACATTTGGGCCGCGATTCGCCGGCGGCTAGTTAAACGACTTCTGGTTATTGATGAAGCGTGGTGGATGATGAAATCAGAAGACACAGCTTCATTCCTCTTTAGTCTTGCTAAACGTGGTCGTAAATACTTTTTGGGGATTGCCACCATCACCCAAGACGTGGATGATTTCTTGCGCTCGCCCTATGGTGTGCCGATGATTACTAACTCGTCCCTGCAGTTTCTAATGAAACAATCACCAACGGCGATTG
>JAYTKW010000030.1:0-22083 GCA_043729945.1 Candidatus Kaiserbacteria bacterium
AAGACCAACTCGGGACACTACCATTCTCAGACCTCTTTGATATCGCTCAGGAATACGAAGCACGCGAAAGTCTCGAATCCCTCCTCGCCAAAGATGCCGACATAATTGATCAAATTTTACTATTACGTGAGTACCAGTGGCAGGGTAGTGTCGAAGCCGAAATTTGGCTACATGGAAAACGAGCAGACAAAAACTCACGTCCGCTCGATAGATTACAAACCGATGTGGCCAAAGCATTAGGAGCCACCCTCTACGAACGAAACCCGTCAGAATGGTGGAAAGACCTTTGGACCGGGGAAAACCGCTAGTTTGCGAATATAATTTTTTTTAGCTACATTTTGCGCCGTAGAGGAGTATACTTAGATATATGAAAAATAATACACCGTTACAATTTGCGTTGCAGCTAGGGGCGTTCATTTCACTGTACTTATCGGTTTCATTTTTGTTGGTGTTAGTTTTTGGAATTATCAATTTACTTTTTCCTGACCCAGCCGAAGGGTACTATATGCACGAGAGTGCCAGCAGCAGTGTCCGGTTGGGGATTGCGATGGTACTGGTGTTCTTTCCTACACACCTGTATCTCACTCGCGTAGTAAATCGTCTGAAACGAATTCATCCAGATGTTCAACATCTCAAAATCACCAAGTGGCTGTTATACCTGTCGCTACTGGTTGGTGCTGGCGCATTACTCATTGACTTAGTTATCGTCATAATGACGTACCTAGAGGGTGATGTGACCAGTCGGTTTATTGCTAAAGCTCTCGCCGTACTTGGTATTATCGGTGCTGCGGTTCATTACTACACACTTGATGTGAGAGGATACTGGATCACCCATGAATCAAAGTCTACAATGTATGGTATGGGGGTTGGGCTAGTAGCTTTTACAGCGATTGCCTACGGTTTTGCTACTGTCGACAGTCCCAGCGTAGTACGAGCCCATAAACTAGACGCCACCCAAATTACCGACCTCCAATCAATCCAGTACAAAATTGAAGAAACTTTAGCCGTCAGTAGCAGTTCACTACCAGCGACTTTAGAAGCAGCCTACGGCGAATTCCCTGTACCAACCGCACCTGCCGGTCGTCCAGCCTACCGCTACAACGTGACTGACTCTGGCTTTGAACTGTGCGCCACCTTTGCCGCGGATATGCAAAATGATCTACAATTCAACACAATGATGTTAAACAAAGACCAGCTAATCATCAATCGTGACGACTGGAACTACAAAGTCGGTGAGTACTGTTTCAAGCGAATTCTCAATAAGTAAAAACATTACGTTCAAAGACCTCATACAAACATGTATGAGGTCTTTGACTATTTAGGTTTTGTCGGCATAATGATAGGTACCTTTATTACGGTAACGCCACAATTGTTATGCACAAAAAATTTAATTCGGGAGAGATAGAAAACAAATGGCAACAACTGTGGCGTGAACAAGGACTCTATACAGTCGGTGAACGTAACCCGAGTCAACCAAAAGAATACGTACTGGTTGAATGGCCTTATCCATCAGGGAACCTGCATATCGGTCACTGGTACGCTTTTGCTGTGCCTGACATCTACGCCCGGTTTAAACGCATGACCGGACACCAGGTGCTCTATCCAATGGGCTTTGATGCTTTTGGTCTACCGGCTGAAAATGCGGCGATTAAACGGGGATTGGATCCGAAAGCCTGGACTAATGATAACATCGCCTACATGTGGGCGCAGCTCGAGCGGATGGGTAATAGTTTCGCCTGGGACAAAACTGCCAACAGTACCGACCAGTCGTACTACAAATGGACCCAGTGGATGTTTACGCAGTTTTTCGAGAAAGGGATTGCCTACCGAGGCAAAGGGATTGTAAATTGGTGCCCCGGCTGTAACACCGTAATTGCCAATGAACAGGTGTTAGCTAACGGTACCTGCGAACGTTCTGGTGATGTTATAGAAAAACGCGAAATGCCTCAATGGATGATGAAAATCACTGACTATGCGGATCGTCTGACTGACGACCTGGATGCCCTCGATTGGCCCGAACACATCAAAGAAGCTCAACGTCAATGGATCGGCCGCAGTCGCGGTGCCAAAATAAACTTCACCCTTTCAACCGGTGACACCGTCACTGTATTTACCACCCGCCCCGACACGCTCTTTGGTGCCACCTACCTCGTCCTCTCCCCCGAGCACTCCCTAATACAATCAGAAAAAGTTCGATGTCTTGCCTCGAACTTGGGTGAGGTTGATGCGTATGTAGCTCAGGCCAAGCAAAAAGACGAACAGGACCGTTTGGATGCCACCAAAGAAAAGACCGGCGTGCAACTCGACGGTATTACCGCCACCAATCCAGCGAGCGGTGAAGAAATCCACGTCTATATCGCCGACTATGTCCTTGGCGGCTACGGCACGGGCGCTATTATGGCCGTCCCGGCCCATGATGAGAGGGATAATGCTTTCGCGAAGAAGTTTGATATACCTATTAAGCAGGTAGTTGCAAAATATCTTGAATTGGATGGAGTTGGAAAAGCCCGTGAAGGATTAGAGACTCTTGTTCGTGATACGGTTGATTTGATTATTGAACATCCATCAGATGGCACGTTCTTAATTCAAAAAGAAGCTGACGGGGACCATACGCATGTCCATTTTGTCGGAGGAGGAACTGAGGGAGAAGCTGACGAAGTAGCGATTGCTAGAGAATTGCTTGAAGAAACTGGCTTTACTAATTTCGACATCGTCCGGGGTCCAATCACTACCACCATATGCCTCGCGTATCGCCACACCAAAAATAAGAACCAGCTCACCAAGAGTAGTTTCTACCATCTCAAACTTAAAGACCTCAATCAGGTTCCGTCTGAAATTGAAGAAGGAAAACACACGATTGAATGGGCAAAACGTGAATCTATTGCTGGCCAACTCACTTGGAATGGTCATGCTGATGGATGGGATGTATTTTTAAATGATACGCTACATACAGGCAATGGCATATTAATAAATTCAGCCATAAAACCAACAATTATTTTCAACAAAAAAGAAAATATTGAACATCATCGCACTGGGGTGTACGGGCTGATACGAAATCAAGAAGGAAGGTATCTAATGCAGTTTTTTCCTACATGGAATTATTATTGGTTACCTGGAGGTGGAGTAGAGGCTGATGAAAACGAAATCACAACTCTCAAACGAGAAATTCTTGAAGAAACAGGATATGGGGACATAACTATCGGCCGAAAAATTTCCAGTCCGGTCTTTGACTATGTGCGACAAGGCACGAACGTTAACGGTAGAAATTACTGTCATGTCTATGAAGTGCATTTGGAATCCACAAAGCAACAACCTCTCAACCTCACTGCTGATGAGTCAGCAGATAAAATGGAAACACGATGGATGTCACTTGATGAGTTAATTGCTCAAAAGGATGTTGATCAACAAAGATCTGCTTTGATTATACACTGTATACAGCAAGCTGAACTAAACAATGAAGACTATGACGGCATGGATTCCGAAGAAGCCAAAGAAAAAATTGTGGCGATGGTTGATGGGGAGATGACTGCGACCTACCGGATTCGAGATTGGTCGATTGGGAGGCAACGGTATTGGGGAGTACCGATTCCAATTGTGTATGACCCGCAGGGGGTAGCGCATGTGGTGCCAAAGGAACATTTACCGTGGATATTGCCTGAAGATGTTGATTTCAAACCAACCGGTATTGCGCCCTTAGCTAAAAGTGAATCCCTCAAACAGCGGACGATTGAAATCTTTGGTGAGGGTTGGACACCGGAAGTGGAAACTATGGATACGTTTGTCGATTCATCGTGGTATTTCCTGCGCTACCTCGACAACCAAAATGAGGGAGGCTTAGCCTCCCTCGAGCGACAGCGGGAGTGGATGCCGATTGATATTTATTTTGGGGGGGCGGAGCACACGACGATGCACTTGCTGTATTCGCGCTTTTGGCAAAAGGCATTATTTGACCTCGGACTGGTTACTGAATCCGAACCGTATAGGCGTCGCATTAATCGCGGACTCATCCTTGGACCTGATGGTAACAAAATGAGCAAGAGTAAGGGTAACGTGATTGATCCTGACACCCAAGTTGCTATTGTTGGCGCAGATACCATCAAAATGTACCTAGCCTTTATGGGACCATACGAAGGAGGGAACTACCCGTGGGACATGGGAGGAATAGCAGGTCTGCGGCGGTTTTTGGAACGATCATATGGGCTGGTTGATCATGTTACCGACACCAATAGTCCTGATGTGGCACGACAACTACATAAAACTATCAGCAAAGTTACCTCGGATATCAGCGAATTCAAATTCAATACCGCTATTTCTGCGATGATGATTTTTGTAAACTTGGCAGAAAAGGAGGGGCTAACACGACCAAGCTTCGAGTCATTCATTAAAATACTCGCTCCGTTTGCGCCCCATATTACTGAAGAAATCTGGCATGAGTTGGGTTACACCACCTCTATTCACCACGAAGCCTTTCCTGTGGCCGACCCTGAACTGGCTCGGGACACAACTGTCGTTATCGGGGTGCAGATTAACGGTAAATTACGCGGAGACGTCACCACTTCACCCCGCAGTAGCGAAGCTGAGGTCCTGGTGCTCGTCCAGCAAAATCCCGTTCTCAAAACGAGACTCGCGAACGCTCAAATTACTAAAGTTATTTATATCCCGGGTAAAATCATTAACTTGATTATCCCTAGTTAGTCCAGGGTAATGTATTTGACGTTTGTCAAATGCCATGATATAAATACTGCTACGCATTGCAGTGGAGAGGACTCTTTTTAGCAAACAATCAAAAACCGCCTGACATCAGTATGATTACTTTTAAACCAAAACAAATCACCAAAAAACTACTCGCAGCGCTCCCTGAACGGGCCCGCGATGTACTCGAAAAACGCTACGGCCTTGCGGCTGATGGTGAGACTTTTACCCTCGAAGCTATCGGTCAATCATACGGAATTACCCGTGAACGTGTGCGACAGATTGAAAATTATGGTATTGCCGCCATCCAGAAATCTCCAATCTACGCTGAACACGCCGAGCTTTTTGCCGAGCTCCGTACTTTGATGGGACAACTTGGTGGTGGGGTAGTGGCAGAACACGTACTCCTCGATACCCTCGCACCTGATGAAGCAACCCGTAACCACTTGTATTTCCTCCTCGTTGTGGGTGTTGAATTCGTAAAAGGAAAAGAAAACCCTCTTTACACGCATCGTTGGTTTACCGAAAAGAAAATTGCAGAGACTGTCGAGAAAGCGCTGAAGAATGTCCACGGCACACTCAATCGTGATGACTTGATTTCAGAGTCTGAAATCCTCAATCGATTCCGCGCAGAATTAATTGAACTGGCTGAAAAACAAAATGACGAGACTCTCAAGCGGTGGCTCATGATCTCTAAACAAATTGCCCAAAACCCGCTCGGTGACTGGGGACCGGCTGATAGTCCGAATGTGCGCGTCAAAGGTATCCGTGATTACGCGTACCTCGCTGTTAAACGCCATGGTTCACCGATGCACTTTAAAGAAGTGTCCGAATCAATCAAAGACCTATTTAAACACAAGGCTCATATCGCCACCACGCATAACGAACTCATCAAAGATGCCCGGTTTGTACTCGTTGGACGCGGCCTCTACGCCCTGACCGAATGGGGCTACACAGCCGGAGTAGTCAAAGACGTACTGCGCGAGATTCTCCAAAACGAAGGCCCATTATCGCGCGAAGAACTAATCGACAAAGTCCGCAAGGAACGCTACGTCAAAGACAACACCATTGTAGTAAACCTCCAGGACGCCAATCTCTTCAAACGACTCAGTAACGGTACTTACACACTCGCTGCATAGCGAGTGTTGTACTAATACCACGCTAGTTTGCGGACAAAAGAATGGCGATAGGCTACAATAGACACATCTTATGAACGAAATTGTTAAAACGCTCGGTGGAGTCATTGCGGGTCCAGTACTGATTGTCATCGCATTTTTTGTGATGAAATTTACCTTGGACGTAATCGGTATCGACCCTGAACCGGTAGTGTCCATTATGATAGCCTTTACACCAGTTTGGCTACCGTTTTTGCTATTTTATTTGATGTTTGATAAATGGATGGATTACGTCCATTTAAAATCCGAAGTCTATACAGGGCGAACCACCCTACGGATTAAACTCCCTCAAGAAGTATTCAAATCACCCGAAGCCATGGAAAACGTCATGGCTCAGATTCACAACGTCAAATCAGCCGATAACTTGTGGCAAGTGTATATCGAAGGTAAACACCCGTTGCTATTTAGTTTTGAACTTGTTTCTATTGGTGGTGATGTGCGTTTCTATGTGAACGTACCAAACTACCAAACGAAAAATGCTGTTGAGGCGCAACTCTATGCGCAATATCCAGGGGTCGAGGTTATTGAAGAGGAGGTTGACTATACCGCTGAAATTGATGGGGATCCAAAGAAATGGGACATGATGTCGTTCCATATGAACAAAAAGAAAGATCAAGAATACCCAATTAAAACCTATATCGATTTCGGAATGGATAAACTACCAAAAGAAGAACTGAAATTCGAACCAATGGCGGCGATGATTGAGCACTTAGGTTCTTTTAAACCCCACGAACGATTATGGATCCAATTTCTGTGCCGACCGCACATTGAACATAATTTTCAAACTGGCTTCTTAAATTTTCACGAAACGTGGGATAAGAATGTCGCGCGTATCATTGATAAAATGATGGGCCGAAACAAAGACAAAACCGGTCCGCTCGAAATCGAAAATCAGCCGCGCCTCACGACCGGTGAGCGGGATACAATTGCCGCGATGGAACGCAACATGGGTAAATACGCCTATGAAACAGCGATTCGTTGGATTTATATTATTCCCAAAGGAAAGTTTGACGGTGGTATTATCGGTCCAACAATTCGTACCTTTGCCCAATATGATATCATCGGTCGCAATGCAATTGGAGTGCGTTGGCGGACGGACTTTAACTACAACTGGTTTATGGACTGGAGTGGTCGCAAGCGGGCCGCCCGCAAACAAGAGGAGTTACACCAGTATAAAGTCCGCCATTTTCATCCGTATGACTTGGTTTCTGGTACAGACGATATCAAAGTTTTTACGGTTGAGGAACTGGCGACTATGTTCCATATTCCGGGTAGCACAGTATTAACTCCAGGTCTCGCCCGCATCCCATCAACCCGCAAAGAAGCTCCGCCGAATCTCCCGATTGGATTACCCAGTAGTTACCTATGAATATTCCGGATTATCGTCTCCCTGAAACAAATTTTGGAGTGCAATCACTCACAAAACCACGTCGCACTATCCGCACGTGGATTTTGTTGCTTTGCGCGCTCGTTTTCCTAATCGTAGGCAGTTTCATTACGCTCGATATATTGGCCGCTGCCCCCGCTGATTTCCCCGTTGGTACCAGTATCGAGATTGTATCGGGTAGTGGAGTCAAAGTGGTCGCAGCGCAACTCAAACGCGAACATGTCGTCACCTCTAGCTACCTCCTCTACGCCGTAATCTGGCTGTATCACGACCCGAGCGGATTGCAAGCCAGTACGTACCTTTTCACCGAGCCTATTAATGTTTATCAGGTGGCCGAGAAATTAATGATGGGGGATTTTGCGAGTAATTTACTCAGGTTTACCCATAGGGAAGGGGAGCGGGCGACTACCATTGCCGAGAATGCCGCCCGTGAATTGACTAATTTCGACACCGCTACTTTCCTTGCGCTCGCTGTACCACAAGAGGGAAAATTATTTCCCGACACCTATTTTATACCTGCAGGTTATAGCGCTACTGATTTAGTAGCAACCATGCTCGCAGCTTACGAAAAAAATGTAGCCCCTCTGCGCCCAGTCATCGCATCGTCGTCTCTGAGTGAAAATGAAGTGCTCACCCTCGCCTCAATAATCGAACGTGAAGCAAATTCACCCACCAGTATGAATATGGTGTCGGGGATTTTACAAAATCGCCTCCGTATCGGCATGGCTCTGCAAACTGATGCCTCAATTGAATACATTTTAAACAAACCCCTCAAAGATCTCACCCCAGCAGACCTCGAAGTGGATTCACCGTACAACACCTATTCCCACAACGAACTTCCACCCACCCCCATCGGCAACCCCGGCCTGACTGCCATAAAAGCCGTCCTCGAACCCACCCCCTCAAAAAATCTCTATTACATCACCGACAGTGAAGGTATTTTCCACTACGCCGAGACCTTTGAGGAACATAAGGTGAATGTAGCAAAGTATCTGAGGTAATGTTCGAGAATATAAAAAATAAGAAAGAAAAAAGATTAATCAAATGAAAAATGGAGAAAATTTAATCATCAACGTAACATGTCGCTGTGCTGTCTTTGTAATGTCTTCATTTGATTTTCACTTTTAATTTTTCTTTCACTGTAGTACTCTGCAGGTATGTCTAAAGTATTTGTCGGTCTCTCGGGCGGTGTTGACTCGTCAGTTGCTGCTCTGCGGCTCAAAAAGGCTGGTCACGACGTGACCGGGGTTTTTATTAAGGTCTGGCACCCCGATTTTTTAGTGTGCAACTGGGAACAGGAGCGCCTGGACGCTATGCGCGTGGCGGCAAAGCTTGCTATTCCATTTTTAACCTGTGACGCTGAAGCGGCCTACCGTGATGCGGTTGCCCATTACTTTATTGAGAGCTACCGCCAAGGCCTGACTCCTAACCCTGACGTAAAATGTAACAAAGAAGTTAAATTTGGTGCGTTTATGGAATTTGCCCAAGAGCGTGGCGCGGACTTTATTGCCACTGGACATTATGCTCAGAGGCGAAGGACTGATCTCCTGCGTGGCGTGGACACTACCAAAGACCAGAGTTATTTTCTCTGGACCCTAACGCCAGAACAACTTGCGTACACATTGCTACCAGTCGGAGATTCGACCAAAGACGTAATCCGTGCAGAAGCAGCGGGAGCTGGATTACTAACAGCTGAAAAAAAAGACAGCCAGGGGGTATGTTTCCTCGGACATATTGATATCCCTGATTTTCTCTCTCACTATATAGACCTTGTACCAGGTAAAGTATTAAATGAGTCTGGAAAAGTAATTGGTACTCATGCCGGAGCCTTTGTATATACCGTCGGACAACGTCATGGCTTTAGCATCACCAACCACGATGCTGCTCGTACACCTCATTATGTTGTCAGTAAAGACATTACCGCAAATACTATTACCGTTTCAACCTCTCACCCGACGACCCAAAGCGGCAACATCCTAACTCTCACCAATATCCAACTGCGAGATACCATCACACAAAATGAACAGCTGACCGCGCAAACGCGCTACCGGCAGCTACCTGGTTTGGTGACGGCAATAGATCAGTCAGACAACACGCTCACCATCCGTATCGACAACACCACCGAAGCAGTCGCCACTGGTCAGTCCTGTGTATTATATCGAGGCGAGGTATGCCTGGGAGGTGGTATTATTTCTTGAGTACATTCACTAACCCCTCATCTGCGTTGTTAACCAACGAAAAATAATGTTCAAGGTGCAGTCGCACACTTCATATTATTTTTTACATATTACCTAGCAGCTAAGGAGTTATTGAAAGTATTCTTGCATCGTTCTTAATTATTATAATTCACGTGTCATTTACGGTATTAAAAGCGGACGGAAGTACTGAGTACTTTAAAGTCGAAAAATTGCGGCGGTCACTACGGCGGGCCGGCGCACATGAGGGAGAGCTCAATGAGATTTTAACTGCGGTTTCTTTGCGGCTCTTTGATGGGATAAAAACTCAGGAAATTTATCGTATTGCCTTTGAATTACTCCGCGCAGCTGAACAGCCCGTAGCGGCACGGTATTCGCTTAGGCGGGCACTCTTTGGACTGGGTCCAACAGGATTTCCGTTTGAACGATATTTGGCGAGACTCTTTACTTCCGAAGGGTACACCACCGCCACTGGCGTCATCGTACCCGGACACTGTGCGGAACACGAAATTGATATTGCTGCCTACAAAGACGATCACAGCTTTGTCGGGGAAGCTAAATTCCACGCCCGGCCAGGCACTAAAACTGATCTCCAGGTCGCCATGTATTCGTATGCCAGATTACTTGATTTACGAGACGGCCGGATCTGTACGACAGATATTTGCGGTATCAAGGAATTCTGGCTCATCACAAACACCAAATTTACTACCGCCGCCCAAAAATACGGTGAGTGTATTGGACTCAATCTGCTCAGTTGGGACTACCCCCGGCATAATAACCTCCACGACCTCATTCAACGACTCGGAATCTATCCCATTACCGTCATGCATTCGCTAACCAGTAGTCAAATTGCGACACTAATTTCCTACGATATGATCGTCTGCCAAGACATCATTGACAAACCTTATGTCCTGAAACGACTTCATCTCCCGGCCGTTACGCTACAGACCGTTATAGCCGAAGCCCAATCAATTTCCATCCTTCCACACATAAGCCGCTAAAAGCGGTGTATTGTCAATATACAGGCACCAGGGCGGCGGTGGTATACTTGAGATATTAATCTTTATTTCAGCAATTCATAACAAGTTATATGGCAGAACAACTCAAAGAAGAAAGTCAAAAGACCGTAGTATCATTTGTAGTCGGACTCTTGATTGGCGGACTCCTCGTGTGGGCATTTAGTGGCTCACCAAAAGATGACACCAAGGCTGCAGACAAAATTGATGCCGATAAAAAAGAAATGACCGATAGCGAAAAGAAAGCTGAGGACACTAAAATGACAGAGGACAAGAAAGACGTAGCGCCAGCTGCAGCCACACTACCAGTTGGCGACGCCAAGGTATCGGTTGGTGAACAAAAGGCCGGTACGTCAGTCGCTATCGACTCGGCAACATTCCCAACCAAAGAAGGCTGGGTTGGTGTTCGTAACATGAGCGATGGTAAATTAGGTCTCCTTCTCGGTGTTGCTCGTTTCAGTGCAGACCAAGGTCTCGTTCCGAAAACAATTGAACTAGTCACTCCAACAGTAGCCGGCCGTGAATACGCTATTGTATTCTACTCAGAAAGTGGTGACCGAAAGTTTAATTTGGCTGAGGATATTCAAAACGGCAACGAGTTTGCTACTTTTACTGCCAAGTAGAGTTTTGCTCCAAAAACGCACGCACCTGCTACGTTGCTACGCTTATTTGAAACATCAGTCGTACATTAGTACACCTACTGTTTCAAAAAGCTAGGCGCCTTGCATCTACGCACATTTATGAAGCAAATTTGAGTGCTTTCAACTTACACAAAAAATCCCTTACGGGATTTTTTGTTCGTTTGATACGAGGAGTTCGTGATATACTTTAAATTATGGCTGAATATACGAAACGATATAACCCTAACCGGTCAGCAGAATGGAACTATGGGGGTGACAAGTGGAAGTTGTCACGATCAAAGATTGATTTTTTTATTGAGTGTCCGCGTTGTTTTTATATTGATAACAAACTAGGTACCAAACGCCCGGGGATGCCGTCATTTAATCTCAACATCGCGGTTGATGAATTGTTTAAAAAGGAATTTGATACCCATAGAACCGCTGGCACAAAACACCCAATTATGGAGAAATATGGCATCGACGCCGTGCCATTTACCCACATAGACCTCGATATTTGGCGCGATCCCTTCCAAGGACTGATGTACACCGATACAGAAACTGGGCTCTTGGTATCGGGTGGTATTGACGACGTGTGGCAGCACGCTGACGAATCACTCATAGTCGTCGACTACAAAGCCACCAGCAAAGAGGGAAGCATTACCTCGCTGGCTGATTCGGCCTGGGAAGCGCAGTACGAACGTCAAATTGGTGTTTACCAGTGGTTATTCGAAAAAATGGGCTTTCCTGTACACAAAACTGGATATTTCGTGTACGCCAACGCTCTTAAAACCCCGGCTGGTTTTAATGATACTCTCACCTTTGAAACCACCCTCATTCCATGTAGCGGCGACACAGCTTGGATTCCAAAAACCCTCGTCGACATTAAAACCTGCCTCAACAGCGACAATTACCCCGAGAGCGGACCAAAATGTGAATACTGCCCCTACAGAGCTGCCGCCGGGCAAAAATTACAAGCTATTCACAAAGCAAAATCTTAGCGGTCAGACCCCTAGGATTAGTTACATTAGGTATGACTGAATTCAGTGAACAAATACGCACTGTAGTTCGCAAGATTCCCAAGGGATCCATACTGACCTATAAGCAAGTAGCTGAACAAGCAGGTAATCCAAAGGCTGCCCGTGCAGTGGCAAATGTGATGGCTGCCAATTATGACCCAACCGTACCGTGCCACCGAGTCATCCGAACTGATGGGGGATTGGGTGGATACAACCGTGATGGCGAAGTAGCAAAACGTGCTATATTAGCGAGTGAAGGATATATACTCTCATAATATATAACTATGGCGAACGACAACCTCTATCGAATGAAAGATGATATTGCTAGCGAACAGCGACGACAAGATGAGCTGGAGCGTAGCATTAAGACTATGGAGCAGCGCGCGCGTCGTGACGAACAAAGAGTACAAGCTGCAACAAACGATATCGAACGCGCCAAAGAAAATCTCCGCAAACAAGAATCAGATCTTAAAAGAGTGCTCGAAGAAAAAGCTGAAAATGATAATAAGTTACAAGCTGCCGAGAAACGTGTAACCGAGCATATTACAAATGTAACCGACTTGAAACGTAAACTGGAACAAATAACTCGAGAATTAAAGTTGGTAGAGGACCGTGCAGCAAATACCAACCGTAAACCAGAACAAAGGCGAAGTGGCAGCTGGCTCTCATAAAATTTTATGTACACCTTTCGCATCGAGCAGGCAATTAGGGCAGCGGCAGTGTTGCATCATCACGAAACGCGCAAAGGTTCTATGCCGTTTCCGTACGTCACCCATCTCTATTCGGTGGCGATGATTTTAGGAGACTACACTACAGACGAAGATGTTATTGTAGCAGCGTTACTCCACGACACAATTGAGGATACCGATTACACCCTGGCCGAGCTCGAAGAAGATTTTGGTGGCAGAGTAACCGAAATTGTGGCGGCTCTGACTGAACCCAAACTAATAAACGGACAGAAAATTACCTGGATGGAGCGTAAAAAGACCTACACGAAACAAATAAAAAATGGCCCGATTGAAGCCGTTATGATTGCCGCTGCGGACAAAGCCCATAATTTTAGAACCAGTGTCGAAGAATACTATGACGACCATAACCGTTTTCTGACTGACTTTGGTAAAAATCTCGATGAACGACTCGAAGCCTACCAGGGTATCGCTAACGTGATTAACAACCGCTTAACCGGACCACTGCTCGCTGAATTTAACCACGTATTTGAAGAATATAAACAATTTATCTATGACATCGAAAAAGCCCAAACTGCCAACCTTTAAATACACTAGAACGACACCGCTTACCGATATCACAATTAAAACCGAATGGGATTTAAAAAAGCATTACTATTCGTCAGAAAAAGATCCCCAGATAGAAGCAGACATCAAAGCCGTCGAAGCAGCATACGTTGCCTTTGCTAAGAAATTCGCCGGTAAAGATTTTACGAGCACGGCCGATAAGTTGGTGGTGGCTCTCCGGGCCCAAGACGCGCTTATGGCCATTGCGGCCGCCAAGCCAATTTTATATTACTGGTACCGTCAAACACTTGACGCCAGCGACCAAAAAGCCGAACAACAAATCAACCTGATTAGCGACCGTTTGACTAAAACGGGGAATCAAACCATTTTCTTTGGCCTCGCCATCGCCAAGATTCCCAAAGCCACCCAAAAACTGTTTCTAAAAGATCCTAAACTAGAACCGTACCGTTATTTGTTGTCCCAAGTTTTTGAAACCGCCAAACACAATTTGACCGAGGCTGAAGAGAAAATCATGGCTCTCAAATCCACGCCGGCGCGCAGCTTGTGGGTAAATGGTACCGATAAAATTCTCAATAAACGAAGCGTAACGTACAAAAAGCAGTCTATACCACTTAATGAAGCTATCGAAAAGGTATCCGCAATCGAACCGGCTGAACGACCAAAACTATGGGCGGTAGTTCGTGAGGAATTTAAATCGCTCTCTGAAATTGCCGAGAATGAAATGAACGCCATCGTGATTGATAAAAAAATCAACGACGAACTACGCGGGTATACCAAGCCCTATCAAGCCACTGTCCAGGGCTATGAAAACGACCTCACCGCCGTCGAAGCGTTAGTGGAATCCATCAGCACCAAAGGCTTTGCCCTGAGTCGAAAATTTTATGAACTCAAAGCCAAGGCCCATGGAGTGAAGACCCTCCCGTACGCGTCGAAATATGACCCACTCGGTGCCGAAATTCATATCCCGTACAAAGAAGCGACCGACATTTGTCGGGATGTATTTTACGGTGTCAAAAATGAGTACGGTGAATTCTTCGATGAGATGCTGGGGGGCGGTAACATGGACGTCTATCCGCGCAAAAATCGCTCAGGCGGGGCGTTTATGTCGAGTGACACGAATATACCTATCTTCGTCTTTTTAAACCAGGTAGACACCTTTAAATCGCTCGAGACCTTGGCTCACGAAATGGGTCACGCCCTCCATAGTCATAGGTCGAAGGCCTCACAACCAGCCCGTTACCAGGATTACTCAACAACGACCGCTGAGACTGCGAGTACGCTGTTTGAAAACCTCGTCTTTGATTCGGTCTACCGTCAATCAAATGACTCAACGCGCTTCACCCTGATGCACGATCGTCTGACCCGAGACATCTCAACCATCCAGCGCCAAATTGCCTTCTTTAATTTCGAACGCGAGATGCATATGCTGATACGAACCCAAGGGGCAGCGAGCAAAGAGGAGCTGGCTGCACTCTTGGTAAAACAACTCCGGGCCCACCTTGGTAAGGGGATTGATGTAGCTGACGACGACGGATATTCATTCGTTTACATTGGACACTTCCGCGCTATGTTCTACGTCTATAGTTACGCCTATGGACTGCTTATGAGTTCACTCATGTCCCAAAACTATATCGCCGACAATTCGTACGTAACACAAATCGACAAATTCCTAACCTCAGGTGGCAACAACACGGTTGAAAACATCTTCAAGTCAATTGGCATAGACGCACATAAACTAAGTACTTTCGAAACCAGCCTCGCCGGCCTCGAAAAAAACATCAACGAATTCGGTCGGCTATTAAAGAAGAACGGGAAGTAAACTTAACTGTTAATTACGCACTACTTAGGATACAAAAAACCACTCGACCACAAGGACCGGGAGGTTCTTGTTATTGATAGAGCAGTTTGACTCACCGTCTTTTTTTAATGAAGGTGAATACTGGCACCTCCAAGAGGTAAGGATCTTGTTCACCAACAGTGATGGCAAAACTTACCTTTTCACCCTGTGGCGGAACAAATCCATTTTGTGAAAGCCAGACAGGTTGTCCTCTCCACTTAGCAACACATACCATGAAGTGGTAATCGTTACACCAGCTCAATTGTTGAATTGTTCGAATATCAGCAGGTGTATAAGATCTCGGTTTCAGTTTCATCACCTTTGTGCCAGCGAATCCGCCTTTGTCAGCGCGATGTTTCTGTACCTTTCTATACCGATTAGCGTACTCATTCCTGCGCGATTTGATTACGTTGCTTGTGTACAAAAGACAGAGCATATCTCCAATATCAACACGATTAGCTAATTCGTATGGACGCATCCCTTGTTCGATGACCAAAAGACGATTTTTTTCATCACACTCAACGAATTTACCTGTCGTCAAATAATGAGCAAAAGCCGAGCAATTAGTATACCGTACACTATAATACTCGTCCCAGTAGCGCAAAATTCTTTCAACCAGGAGAGTGTCCGTAACGCTCCCGAGGAACCGTTCACCCAAGACCTCTGCCAGATACAAGATTTCAGGCGCCTTAGATGATTCTCGACCGACAATACGTCCACGATTACCGCGAACGTATTTTCCATTCGAATTCAAGGTTATATACTCACTTCTACAGCCATTAATTCCTACTTCTGTAAAAAGTACTCGTTTGGTTGGATGGTACATTGGAACCTCGTTAATTGATGAATTATCTTTTTACACTTTATAACAAAATCTGTATTTTGTCAATAATAATGCTTGATCGCTCTCTCAATTATTGGTTTTTAGTCTGCACCAGATAGCAACTAGCAAACCTTGAGTAATTTGCTATAGTGTAAACTCATTATTACATAACGTTTTTGGTATGGGTGGAAATGAAATTCGCGAACGGTATTTAGCATTTATGGCCGCAAATGGCCACGCTATTATTCCGTCGGCGGCCCTGGTACCCGAAAATGACCCAACGACACTCTTTACCGGCAGTGGGATGCAGCCACTCATTCCATACCTGATGGGGGAGAAGCATCCAATGGGTGTGCGATTAGCTGATTCGCAGAAGTGCTTTCGCTCGGGTGATATCGAAGAGGTAGGAGACAATCGTCACACCACGTTTTTTGAGATGCTCGGTAACTGGTCATTGGGTGATTACTTCAAACAAGATCAAATTCGAAACTTTTGGAGGTTTCTAACTGACGAAATTAAACTCGACCCAAGTCGGATTTATGTAACCTGCTATATCGGTAACCCAGAAGCGAATATTCCAAAAGATACTGAAAGTGCTGCTATTTGGTCAGAATTATTTAGCGAAAAGAATCTCGATACGAAACAAGTAGATATTGGAAGCGAAGAAAATGGTTATTTAGTAGGTGATCAAGGAGGACGCATCTTTTTCTATTCAGATAAAAATTGGTGGAGTCGTGCCGGTGGACCTGGTAAAATGCCGACAGGTGAACCAGGAGGACCAGACACTGAGGTCTTTTATCTTTTCCCTGAGACTGTCCACGACACAAAGTGGGGTGAACGATGTCATCCTAATTGTGATTGTGGTAGATACATCGAGCTTGGTAACTCAGTGTTTATGGAGTATGTCAAAACCGAAACAGGTTTTGACAATCTCCCAAACAAAAATGTTGACTACGGTGGAGGACTAGAACGTATCGCAGCAGCAGTAAATAATAGTTCTGATGTGTTCCCAACGAATCACGCACCAATCCTAGCGTACTTTGAACAGCACTCAGGCAAGACATATGGCGAGAATGAGCAATATACAAAATCGTTCCGCGTCATTGCTGATCACATGAAAGCAGCAGTATTTCTGATTGCTGATGGTATCGAACCAGGTAACGCTGACCAGGGGTATTTTGTTCGACGTCTCATTCGTCGTTCAGTTCGTCACGCTGACATACTTGGCGTAGGCGAAAACACTTTTGCAAACGTCGTTCGACCAATTGCAGAGATGTACAGTACTGTGTACCCATACCTGCTTGAAAAAACAAACGCGATAGCTGACATTATCGCTCGCGAGGAGGAACAATTTCGAAAAACCCTCGAAGCGGGACTGAAACAATTTAACAAAATCACCCTCCAGGTACACGTGGTCAGTAAAGAGGTGGACGGAAAAAAGGTCATCAATCGTGACGTGCCACCAGTGACAAAGCAGGCTATCAGTGGCCAGAATGCCTTTGATCTCTATACCACCTATGGCTTTCCGATTGAACTCACTGAAGAAATTGCGGCTGAAAAAGGCCTTATTGTAGAACGGGCAGCCTTTGATACCCTGATGGAAGCCCACCGCAACCTATCTCGGGCTGGTGCCGAACAAAAATTTAAAGGGGGACTGGCTGATAGTTCAGAACAGGTCGTACAGTACCATACGGCAACGCACTTGATGCTCGCTGGTCTGCGCCAGATTTTAGGTACCCATGTCCACCAGGCCGGCTCAAACATCACGAGCGAACGACTACGCTATGACTTTACCCATGGCGACAAAATGACACCAGAGCAAATCACTGCCGTTGAAACGTTTGTAAACGACGCCATCAAGCAGGGCGGGGTAGTAACGATTGATATGATGGCAAAGACCGCTGCCGAAGCCGACCCAACCATCGAGGCATCATTCTGGGACCGCTATCCGGACGAGGTGAAGGTATACACCATGACGACGGCAGATGGTATCGTGGTGTCGAGAGAACTCTGTGGTGGACCACACGTTGAACGTCTCGAGGATATCAAGGGGACGTTTAAGATTACGAAAGAAGAGTCTTCGTCAGCGGGGGTGCGACGAATCAAAGCAGTTTTGGAGTAAAGAAGAACGAAAATAGAAGAGAGAAGAAATGAATGAAAAATGAATATAGAAAACTTTTCTCAACTTTCTTCATTATTATTTTGTTTCTTCTCTTTTCATTAAAATTTTTTCTTTACAAAAGGGTGGAGAATCTCTAACACAGGGATACTCTTTTGCTATACTTACAACATATGTCGCTCTTTACACCTCGATCTACAGCTGTTCGCTACGGGGTAATTATTGAAATTGGGTCGGGTAGTGTGCTGGTGGCGATTGTACGCTCTACAGCCGGCAGTAATCATCCCGACATCATTTGGTCGGTACGTGAACAAACGGTACGCCGCGAAATAAGTGATTTGTCTTCTGGCGCCAAAAATGTGCTGACGGCGCTCATGAATGTGGTCCTACTCGTCGAGAGCGAGGGTAAGGCTGCCCTCAAAGCAGCTGCTCCGGGCGCCACCTTAACCCACATCCAGGTATCAATTACCGCCCCCTGGTCATACACTATAACCAAAGTCATTAGTTACTCAACCGAAGGCACGTTTACAGTGACCGCGGCCCTCATCGCTAGTTTAATGGACGCAGCTCAAAAGAAAATTACCGAAGACCTCAAGGAAAATGAACTAGCATCTGATCTCGGACTAACTATTATGACGCGAGCCACGACTGATATTTTAGCCAATGGGTATAAAACGAGCGATCCAGTGGGAGAAAAGGCAGAAACCATCACACTGACCCAGGTCAGCGCCGTAGCCCAAAGTTATCTAACTGACGCCATTGCCGACGTTCACACCAAAGTTCTCCCACGGGCTTCCATAGAGCGATTTTCGTTTATGCTGATGTTCCACTGTATTATTCGTGACCTCCACCACAGCATGACTGAATACTGTTTGATTGATGTCACTGACGAAGCGACCGAAATCGGTATCGTGCGCGGGGGAATTCTGCATTACTGCACACATACAGCTTTTGGAATCAGCACTCTGGCGCGCGAGATTGCTATCTGTCTCAACATTCCAATAGATGAAGCAGTAGCCTTTTTACGAGAACCGTACCATAGCCACCAACTGAGTGAACTAACCGACGCCAAGCGTGCCGAAGTAGAAATCGTTTTTTCACACTATCAGGCAGCTGTGACGGCGCTTTTCCACGAGACGGGAGATACGTTATCAATTCCCAAAGTGCTCTTTATCCATGGTGGAGCCGACACCGAAAGCTTCTTTTCTACCCAGATTAGCCTGGCTGCAAAAGCCGCCACCAGCACTACCCATACTGCGCATGCTGTTAGTACCGAATTGTTGACGGCAGGCTATACCCCAGAGCAATTGGCCGAGGTGACAAAGCAAGGTCTCGACACGGCCGTACTAGTAGCTGCCGCCTTTTTCCACAAACAACACCATTGCAATGATTTTATTCAAGTCTAGCGAGGTATACTGTATACTAGACATATGACACAAAAATGGAACCTGCAGGACATTCGTCCCGCGACGCCACGAGCTCAAAGAACCCCAATGAACGACACAATGTCTCGGACAGACAATCCAGTAGTGCGGCCGCACCTCAACCGACCCCAGCCCAACATGCAGTCACGCCCGACTGTCGAACCATCCTTTGCGGACGAAGATGGTGACACGGACGAGAGTGAGCGCATCCCGGTTATTAATGGCAACAAACGTAACCATCGACAACTAATTATTGGTCTAGTAATTGGGGCATTAGTAATTGGCGGCGGACTAACGATTAGTGTTATGACCGGTGGTGCCAAGGTAACTATTTACCCCAAGGTTCGTGAAATGAACGTCAATGCCGAATTTACCGCCTACGCCGAAAAGAAACCCGGAGAACTATCGTACGAAATTCTCACCCTCGATCAAACGGGAGAACGACAAGTAAAAGCCAGTGGTCAAGAAACAGTTACCAAACAAGCTACTGGTGAAATTGAAATCAGTAAGTCTACTCCCGGTGCTGAGCGCTTAATCAAAAATACCCGGTTCCAGACCGAGAGTGGCCTGGTCTTTAGGGTTCAAGAATCCGTCGTGGTTCCCGGAGCCATCAAGAACGCTGCCGGTGTCAGTGTACCTGGCACAACGCGGGCCCAGGTCTTTGCGGATGAAGCTGGTGACAAATACAATGTGGCCCAGGGCAGCAAATTTAATGTTCCCGGTTTCAAAGAGGGTGGTTACACTGATCTCTATAACGCCATATCAGCCGTAAACACGCAGGCGATTGCCGGTGGTTTTAGTGGTCCACGCTTTATAATCAACGAAACAGAGCTCGCTACCGCCAGACAGTCACTACAGCTAGAGTTACGCAATGCGCTTTTGGCCAAAGTAGCCGCGGAACGACCGGCTGACTTTACCACCTTTGAATCAGCTATTGCCCTGACTTACACCCCATTGCCACCGACACAATACGGTGACGATTTAGTCACCATCAAAGAACAAGCCGTCTTGCAAATACCTCTCTTCAAAAAGAACGATTTTGCTTCGTTTATTGCCAAAGAAACAATTACTGGCTATGAAGCTGAACCAGTCCGTATCGACAACCTGACTAACCTCACCTTTAGCTACACTGGCGCCACAACCAGCCAGTCCAATATTGCTAATATACCGGCACTGAGCTTTAAAATTTCTGGTGTACCGAAAATTGTCTGGACGTTTGATGCCGAGAAAATGAAATCACAACTATTGGGTATGGAGAAAACTGCTTTTAACGGAGTACTCAGCCAATACACCGGCATAAATCGTGGCGAAGTTGAAATCAAGCCCTTCTGGAAGCGTAGTTTTCCAAAAAGTCTCAGTGATATTGAAATATCTGAGGATCTATCAACACCCCAGCCGTAAACTACGGTTGACGATTCGTCATTCTTTTGCTACACTCACACCCGCGTAATGGACCAATCAGAACCCTTAACAAAAGATGACCTAACCTATGGTGTGGTAGAGGAAGCTCTACCTAATGCCCTTTTTCGCGTCATCAGGGATGATACCGGTGAGTCACTCATCGCGTATCTGGCTGGCAAGATGCGACGCTTTAGAATCAGAGTGCTCGTCGGAGACAAAGTCGGTATGGTTATCGATCCTTACGGCGGCAAAGCACGAATTAGCAAACGAATTTAAACAACACATCATGAAAGTACGATCATCAGTAAAAAAAATGAGTCCCGATGATATCATCGTCAAGCGACGTGGTGTTGTGTTTGTTATTAATAAAAAGAAGCCTCGTCATAAACAGCGACAAGGTTAACCTACATTACTATGCGTATTTCCGGTATCAACATTCCTGACGATAAACAAATTGCCTACGGCCTTACTGCCGTCTATGGTATTGGTCTGTCTCGTGCCAAAGAGATTCTCCTTGGTCACAAAATCTCTCCGACCATTAAACCAACTGAACTTACTACTGAACAAGAAAACGCTGTGCGTGAGAGTGTCGAAGCGTTTACCATTGAAGGTGAGCTCAAGCGACAAATCGCCTCTAATATCAAACGTCTCAAAGACATCAGTTCATACCGTGGCTCACGTCACGCCAAACGTCTACCAGCGCGTGGTCAAAGGACCAAGACTAACGCCCGAACCCTCAAGGGTGCCAAGAAGACGATGGGTAGTGGACGTCGTAAGCTCGAAAAGACTTAAAAAACTTATTAATCAACACGTAACGACATATGGGTAAGAAACGTATCATGAAGAAGAGTGGAGGTTCAGACATTGCGGGAAGTTCTCGTGCTTTGAATCGAATTCCAAAACGCAAAGTGCCCGCAGGGCGCCTGAACATTTTGGCTACTTTTAATAACACTTTGCTCACACTGTGTGATCCAAAGGGTAATGCAGTAATGAGTGCCTCAAGTGGAGCTCTCGGCTTTAAAGGATCACGGAAAAGTACACCTTTTGCAGCTGCAAAAGTTGGTGAAATCATCGGCGAAAAAGCTCAGCAAATGGGTATGAAAGATGCAGAGGTCGTTGTTCGCG
>JAYTKW010000031.1:0-2844 GCA_043729945.1 Candidatus Kaiserbacteria bacterium
GTGCCGTCGCCCAGAAATTCATCACCAGCACAATCGACCCAGAGATCGTTAAATTGCTGGAGACGATTGACGTGGGTAAGCAGCATGATTCCGACCGCAAAGGCGCCGAGACCGCACTGATTTCCCCACATCACTTCACGCGCCCGACGAACCGAACGACCACGATGCAGTAGGCCGAACTGCGCATCGACAACAAGGATGTCATTGCCGTTTTGCGACGCGCTGACTTTATTCCACAATGCGACCGATTTGGTCGACTGCCGGAGGCGGTCCATTTCACCCTGACGCCAATTCTTGAAATTGCCGCCACAGGCTTTGGCGAGCAGGTCGAGCACGATCTGCACCGCACCGTAATAGGTCGGCGCAATTTTGTACCAGTCCGGAATGGCAAATAGCCCTTCCGCACCTTCGGGCAACACGTGCTCGATACCCGACTGTGGCAGATCAACACTCGTCAGCTGAGGAAACAGTTCCCGCAACTTTGCCACCTGTTCGCTGAGCGTTTTTGGTCCCGTGTAGCCCGAGAGATAGCCATACTTCGAGGCAACCTCTTCATTCGTGAATTGGTTGACCATCGACAGCTGCTTCACCGCAGCGGCCGCCGCTTCTGCGATAGCTTGTTGCAGTTCATCTCCTCGGCCAAGCAGTATCTGCATGCCCGCCCGGTCGACACCGCCCTTTTTGAGGGCGACCATACCCGCATGTGTTGCCGCAGCCTTGATGGTTTGGTGGATTTGCCGCCATTGGCCGGCCGTTGGCTGAGTAGACGTGATCGATGGTTTTTTCATCGTCATCATCCTTTCTTATTGAACCAGAGCTCGCTCTGATAAACCGGCTTGCTTCACATTGAAACGAGCTTGCTGTAGCCTAAAATAAGCCCCAAAAAGCTCGTTTCAATTGTTTGTAAAAGAACAATACAAAAACTATAACACTACAAAGTCGTACTTGTCAATATCACTCACCTAAATTACCTTTGACAATAAACCTCAAATACGCTATAGTTGCCGCACTTGAAGCAATCATAACAATTTTATGAAGACAAACAAATCATTCAGCAAGCGCATCAAAGTTACTAAAAACGGTAAGATTGTTGCCCGCAAGCCTGGTCAAAACCACTTTAACGCCCGTCAAACCGGTCAGCAGCGACTACGTCGCAAGCGAACACAGCTATTGAACCTAAGTAAGCGCATTACCCGCCGATTCCTCCCAGGCACAGGTGCCAAACCATTATCAGAGACACACCCAAAGGTAGCCACTAATTAATACTATATGTCACGCGTAAAAGGAGGATTGATGGCCAACAAGCGCCGTCGTAACATCCTCGACCAAGTAAAAGGCTTCCGCCTCCAGCGCTCAAAGAAGAAGCGAGTAGCCCGTGAAGCGATCTACCACGCTGAAACCTACGCCTTTGCACACCGCAAGAAGAAGAAAGGTGATTTCCGTCGTCTCTGGACTGTTCGCATCAACGCCGCTTTGTCTCACTTTGATATCAAGTACAGTCGCTTTATCAAGAGTCTTGCCGATAAGGGAATCAAGCTTGACCGAAAGGTTCTCGCCACTCTCGCACTTGAACGACCAGACTCATTCAAACGAGTAGTTGACTCCACTAAATAGCGTACCTCACTTGCACTAGCGACCCCTGACTGGGGTCGCTAGTGTTTTGCCACGTACATCTCTTGGACCAAGTGTAATAATTCACCGACTGGTACGGCTCAACTACGGTGAATTACAATTCCGTATTTCAACCTAGAAACTTTTAATCACCCATGAAAAAAACTGTTCCCTCTGCCGCTACGTCCGAAACTAAAACATTAGCCCTCCATTATCTGAAAACGTTAGTCGAAATTGCTCGTGAATCATTCCTCATACTGGATTCTGATTTACGGGTAGTATTAGCGAACCCGACTTTCTACGAAAATTTTCAAGTGTCCCCCGAACTGACCGAAAATATGTTTCTCTATGACCTCGGCAATGGCCAGTGGGACATTCCTGACCTCCGCAGCCTCCTCGAAGAAATCCTGCCACTGAAAAAAGTTGTTAAAGATTTCGAGGTGGCCCACACCTTCCAAAAAATTGGCGCCAAGACAATTCTCCTCAATGCCCACCAAATCGACGTTGATACTGCTCACATGATTGTCTTGGCTATGGAGGACATTACTGTCCGTAAAGACCTAGAGCAAAAACTGGCTGAATATACGACCGGTCTCGAACTAACGGTGGCCAAACGGACGAGCGAAATAGCGGAACGAGTCAAGGAGCTAGAGTTATTAAACAAGGTAATGGTCGGACGTGAACTCAAAATGATTGCGCTCAAACAGGAAATTGAACATTTCAAAATGTCTCCCGCCCTCAGTTCGTAAGTAAACTAACTACTCTTTTTATGTTGACGCCTGACAACACAAACCATAAAACCCCAGAGGAGCGCGATTTGACTCATGCGGCTATTTTAAACGTTCTCGAAGATTACCAAGAAAACGCCGCCAGCAGCAATAGACAAAGCCGCGCCATTTTAAATATCCTCGAAGACCTAGAAACTAGTAACCGCGTCCTCGAAAGCAAAACCGCCCAAATGGCTGAAGCAGCCGAGGCACTGTTGCAAAAAAATGCCATTGATACGGCGATTTTGGAAAGTATCGGCGATGGTATTATTGTGACCGACAGCCTCGGTCGGATTACCTTTGTCAATCGAGCTTTTGTCCAGATGACTGGCTGGAACGCGGCCGAAGTCGCCGGCGGCGATATCCAAGGTGTCCTCCCCATTGAAAATGCCAACGGCGTCCGCGAGGACTTTTTACCTGACGTTATCGAGGCAGTACTCAGTGGAACCCACTATACGAGCGATAC
>JAYTKW010000032.1:0-13526 GCA_043729945.1 Candidatus Kaiserbacteria bacterium
ATTATTGAAAACGTCGAAGGCGTTCGTACGACACCATCGATTGTCGCCATCTCAAAAACTGGCGAGCGCCTCGTGGGGCAAATCGCCAAACGTCAGGCAGTCACCAATCCAACCAATACCATTTATGGTATCAAACGCTTTATGGGGCACGAGTACGACGAAGAGGTTGTACAAAAAGACAAAGCCATCGTCCCGTACGAAATTAAAAAAGGAGCTGACGGTAGCGCGGTAGTTATCATGGATGGCAAGGACTACCGGCCAGAGGAAGTATCAGCGATGATTCTCTCAAAATTAAAGGCTGACGCCGAGGCCAAAACTGGTGAGAAAATTACCGAAGCGGTAATTACGGTACCGGCCTATTTCAACGACTCACAACGCAAAGCCACCCAAGATGCCGGAAAAATCGCCGGCCTTAATGTTCGTCGTATCATCAACGAACCAACCGCGGCTGCGCTGGCGTATGGATTTAACAAAAAGAAAGACGAGAAGATTGTCGTGTACGATTTTGGAGGGGGAACGTTTGACGTATCTGTGCTCGAAGTAGGGGACGACGTGATCGAAGTCCAGTCTTCAGACGGAGATGCTCACATGGGTGGTCGCGATATTGATCAGGCTATTATCCGTCATTTGATTGCCACGTTCAAAGGCACTGACGCCATTGACCTCAGCAAAGATAAGTTGGCCCTCCAACGACTCGATGAAGCGGCCGAAAAAGCCAAGCTCGAACTCTCAACTACTTCAGAAACTGAAATCAACATTCCGTTTATTTCCCAAGGTACCGACGGACCCGTACATCTCGCTATCAAATTATCTCGCGCAAAATTAGAGGAATTAGCGCACGAGTTCATTGATAAATCTATCGAAATTACCAAACGCGCTATGGAGGCGTCTGGGCTAAAAATTAGTGAGATTGATGAAGTCATCATGGTGGGTGGTCAAACGCGTATGCCGGCTATTTTGGCGGCTGTAAAGACCCTCTTTGGTAAGGAACCAAACCTCACGATCAACCCAGACGAAGTAGTGGCTCTTGGTGCGGCTATCCAGGCCGGTATCTTCCAGGGGGATGTGAAAGACATTACGCTCGTTGATGTCATCCCACTCTCACTTGGTATTGAAACCATGGGGGGAGTATCAACAAAATTAATTGAAAAAAATACACATATTCCAACAAAAAAGGAACAAGTATTTTCAACCGCAGCCGACAACCAGACCTCAACTGAAATTCATATCACCCAAGGAGAACGCCCAATGGCCAGTGATAATAAATCACTCGGGAAATTTGTCCTCGATGGCATTCCGCCAGCACCCCGCGGTGTACCGCAAATTGAAGTAACCTTTGATGTCGATAGTAACGGTGTACTAAATGTTACCGCCAAAGACAAATCAACTGGCAAAGTCCAATCAATCAAAATCGAAGCTTCTTCAGGACTCACCGAAGCCGATATCGAACGGATGAAAAAAGAAGCCGAGGAACATGCCGGCGAAGATGCGAAAAAGAAAGAACTCATAGACGCCCGCAACATCGCCGAGCAAATGATCTATACTGCCGAGAAAGCACTCAAAGAACACGCTGAGAAAGTACCGGTCGATATTAAAACCGATGTCGAAGCAAAAATCGCTTCTGTCCACGAGGCCAAGAGCAAAGATGACATTGTCGCCATTCAAACTGCCGCCAGTAACCTCTCAGACAGTATGCAAAAAATCGGCGAAGCTATGGCCAAAGAGCCGCAGCCAGCTGCAGGGGCGTCTGAAAGTGCGCCAGCCGAAGGAACGGTGCGTGACGCCGAAGTGACCGGAGAAAACCCTGATACAAAGTCCACAACGTAGGTTTGGTACCGCTGCAAAAAAGCTTTGCAGCGTATCCAACTCTGTGTAATAATCTAAAACTATGAAAGACTACTACCAAACACTCGGCCTCCAAAAAGGGGCTAACCGTGACGAAGTCAAAAAGGCCTTTCGTAAACTGTCCGCCCAATACCACCCCGACAAAAAGACCGGCGACGAATCAAAATACAAAGAAATCACTGAGGCCTACGCCACATTAGGTGACGAAAAGAAAAAAGCCGAATACGATACCTACGGCCATTCCTTTGCTGGCGGACAACCAGGTGGGGGCACAGGTGGCTTTAATTGGGCTGACTTTTCTCAAGGTAGGCAGGGTGGGCAGGGATTTGAATTTGATATTAGCGATATCTTTGAGAATTTTGGTTTTGGTAGTGGTAGTGGAGGGCGGCGCGATACCCGCGGCCGGGATATTTCAATTGATATTAACCTTAGTTTTACCGAATCAATATTTGGCGTTACCCGCCGTGTGCTCTTGACTAAAAATAATACCTGTACCACTTGTACCGGATCAGGAGCCAAAAAGGGGACCGAGATGATAACCTGTACCACCTGTAACGGTGCCGGGAAAATCCATGAGACGAGACAAAGCATCATGGGCAGCTTCTCAACCGTCCGTGAATGTGAGCCGTGCCACGGAACAGGAAAAGTCCCCAAAGAACGTTGTCCCGTCTGTGCCGGCTCCGGCATCGTGCGTAGCCAAGAAGAAATTGAAATCAAAGTCCCAACGGGTATTCAAAACGGTGAAGTTATTCGTATGACCGGACGCGGTGAAGCCATGCCACGCGGACAAGCAGGTGACCTCTATATTAAAATTCACGTCGAACAACATGGCACCATTAAGCGCGATGGCAGCACCCTCCTCTCACGCCTCCCAATCAAACTCACTGACGCGCTCCTTGGTGGTAGCTACCGCGTTGAAACGCTCGACGGCCATGTAGACATCAATATTCCCGCTGGCATCAGCCACGGCGAACTATTACGCATCAAAAACAAAGGCGTCCCCGACAGCAGCAACCGCCGTGGCGACTTCTTAGTAAAAATTGAAATCGAAACCCCAAAAAGCCTCTCCAAGAAAGCCAAAAAACTAATCGAAGACCTCCGCGCCGAAGGCATCTAACAAAAAATCTTAGGGGTTTAACCCCTAAGATTTTTTGTTGCTACATGAGCATCAAATGGAATAAGTTAAAAATTTAACGATATATGCCCCATCAAAACACTCGCATTGATTTTGGTGATTCAAAGCAGCCCGCAACGCCGTTTCAACTTTTTGAATACATTATTGAAGATCGCGGCAGCCGGTATTCAGCCAGCGTCGGATTAGTCCATGGCCGCGATGATATAAAAGCCTTCCTCAAACGTTTAAAGACAAACAAACATTATCAAAAGGCCGATCATAACAGCTGGGCCGCCCGCCTCTCACATGAAGGAGTGATCTACGAAACCAAAAATGATGATGGTGAAACGGGTGCTGGTATGGTCATCCTCCGCATCATGCAAGCCGCTGACGTCGTAAACGTCATCGTCGTCGTAACTAGGTGGTTTGGCGGCACCAAACTAATGGGCGACCGCTTCAAACATCTCCAAACCGCCACTCGCCACGCCCTAACAAACCTATCCTAAATCTTAGGGGTTTAACCCCTAAGATTATTCAATGAGGTTAGTAATTTTGTCAGTTGAACGACGTTTGTAAATTTGTTCTGCTAAAGCGACTGAATCTAAAAAATTATAGGCTCTATCAACATCAGTAATTAAACTACTCTTAGCCAGACCTTGGTAATGAAGTGAGCTTGTATGACAAATCTCACGTTTGAATGCAAAATTATGTACAAAATGATTTTCGTTTACATAGGCAAACAAATAATTAAATTGTTTGTCAGAATTTACATGCACCCTTTTAAAAGTTCCTTGAAAAAGAGCTCCCGTACGTTCGTACTTTTTATTAAAATAACTTGTATAACCACCCAGAACTCTTTTCATAAACTCACTTATTCCTCCCTCATCTATCTGCTCAATAATAAGGTGAAAGTGATTTGGAAGTAAGGCATATGCTTTTATATTAACTAATTTATTCTGCACTGAATGTAACTTTATTTGTACCTTCGCGCTATCAAAGTTAATGGTTGGTTCGACTGTATTAAAAAAATTTAGAGACTGATAAAAACGTAACGTGTCACTTTTATCAATATACACATCTCGCTTATCGATACCACGATTAAAAACATGATAGATCTCATTATTCAAAAGCGGCACAATAATTCTTGGCATATAATTTCTTTCTTCATTATACATTAATCTTAGGGGTTTAACCCCTAAGATTTGCAGCACAGATGGTGAGCGACAGGCGGGGAGGTAGAGCATATAATTAGCAGATACCAATATGGACACCGCAAACATTATTGAAACCCTGCAGCAATTAACATATCTCTTTTGTGTGTTTGGTTTTTTTCTAGTGTACGCTACAATCCGTGGCCGGCAGGCAGTAATTAATTTGGTAGTAGGGTTGTATTTTGCACTTCTGATTTCTCTTGAATTCCCGTACTACGAAACCTTTCTTAAAAACGCTGGCGATGCCCAAAGTACCGCGGTGGGTAAAATAATTTTATTTATTGTATTCACCGTACTGGCGACACTGCTCATTAAACGCCTCATGCCTGATGAGTATAAAGAAAAGAAATTCGAAAGCTTTTTTAAAAAAATCCTCCTAGCAATTGGCGGTACGATACTAGTAATGGTTTTCAGCTACCACGTCCTTCCCATTACCGATTTCCTCACCCCTGGTACTCCCATCCAGTCACTCTTTGCACCAAACGAGTATTTCTTTTGGTGGTTGCTTTTACCGCTAGCTGTCTTGTATATTAATTAAAATTATCAGTCAATCAATATGTAATGACAAGGTAATCTGCTCAGGTTTGAAACCTAATTATTTATGAACAGGATTGAGAAAATGGTTGCTTTTTTTAGGAAAGTGTGCTATAGTTTTTTAATGATAACAACAAACAACATGCTTGCTACTGAACAATTTGGCGTCCATTTCATGATGGACGGCTACAATGCCGATAAAAACAAACTCCAGGATGAAGCTGCTTTGGGGCAACTTCTTGTTGATTTGCCACTCAAGATGGGTATGCACACTATTTGCGACCCTGTTGTAGTTAGTGTTGGACCAAATAATCATAAAGATCCGGGTGGCATTAGTGGATTTGTCATGATAGCTGAAAGTCATCTGAGCTTTCATACCTTCCCAAACCGAGGCTTCGTTTCAATTGACGTATACACATGTCAAAATCAGCTTGACACCGATAAGCTCAAAGCTGAGCTTACTGAAGCCTTTGGCATCAATAACTCCGATGTGTACGTACAAAAGCGCGGTCTCAGCTACCCAAGCGAGAACATCTACTCCTAGTTGAAATACACAAAACACTACAGCTTTGGCTGCAGTGTTTTTGTTTATCCCCACTGCTGTCCATTAAATTTTTACAAAGCGTTTTTATTAGCAAGATAGTTTAGTGGGGCAGCATACTTTAGTACTAATTAAAGCCTTAAAATTGGTAGTTTGTTTGAAATACAGGTACTAATGCTAGGTAAATAATTTTATATGAAAATCCATAAATTTGTTTTAAGGTTAGAAAACTGATTTCTAATGTTTTTTAGAACAGCAGAATTGAATTTCTAATAAATCCTTTAGCATAAGGATTTTAAATGACTGACATTTGTTTAATTTCACTACTTGAGTTGGATTAATGTTTTTAGTGGGACGGCAGTGGTTTATCCCCATGTTCCTTGACAATACCTATATATTATGCTAGTATATAATTAAATCCAAGCCAACAAACACAGGAGGCCGCATTGGAAGTTCTTTCTATTCTTAAGCCTTGGCTTGCAAATACCTCCGTGGTGTTTGCAATCGCAGGCTCAATCATCTACATGATTGCACTCTACGTAGGACATCGTCCTGCCTGGAGTAGCTTTGTGGCCTGGTTCTTCATTGGCACAACTGGATTCTGGTTTCACCTTGAAACCATCGCCACCGATGAGACCTCCCTCAGTGCCTATCTCCCGGCCACGTTCGCGTTCATCCCACTCATGTATATCATCTTCCTCTATCTGTTGAAAGCAGAGTGGAAGCTTGAGACGCGTGACATATGGTGTCTCGCAGCAGCAGCAGTGTGCTGGATGGTTTGGGTCGTGACCCACGCCATTTTCGGAAAGGCAGAGACTTCGGTTGCTGTAATCCCCATGATGGTATTGGTCATGACGGACACGTTCTCGTCCTGGCCAATCCTCAAGAGTGCAGTGGCTGGACATGAGAACAACAAACTCAACCAATGGTCTTGGGGCCTCACAGCAATCTCGACTATCTGCGGTCTTGGAGCTGTGGGGAACTTCGCATCAGGCGAAATCATCTATCCTCTCTATCTCTTCGGGATGATGAGCACGATTGCATTCTTCTCGCTACGGCAAAAGACCATCGTGCCAATACTCACCTGAAAGTCAGGTCTCCCGGTGCGCCACCCAAGGCGCGCCGGTTTTCAATACAGAATCTATGATTCCACAATTCCCAAATTTCAAAACGCTTGAAATCACTAATCGTGAAGCTGTTTTACGTATCATAAAAAGTTTTTCACCGTATTCTGATTTTGACTTTGGGAGTATGTGGTCTTGGGACTACACCAACTCTATGAGTATTTCAGAATTGAACAACAATCTGGTTGTTAAATTTTCTGATTATATTACTGGTGAGTACTTTTACTCATTTCTTGGTTCAAATCTCCTTAATGAGACTGCAAATATTCTGCTTAGTCATGCCAAAGATAATGGTCTTTTGCCATACCTAAAACTCGTACCACAAATCGTTGCTCACAACCTCAATCAAATAGATTTTGTGACTACAGCCGATCCAGACAACTTCGACTATGTACTGACAATGGAAAATCTCGCCACGCTAGCAGGATCAGAATTATCATCAAAGCGTCGCGCAGCTAACATCTTCATCCGTCGCCACGGCGAATTAGCGGTAGCTGCCATTGATTTAGCTGAGCCAGAAGTAAAACAAGAAATCTTTGATCTATTTGCTCTCTGGGCACACCAAAAAATAGAGCGCGGACAAGATAGTAACGAACACGAACTCGTTGCGATTGAACGCTGTCTTGAAAACGCAGAGAAACTAGATTTATTTGCTGCTGGTATGTACGACCAAGAAAAGCTTATTGCGTTTTGGATTGTTGGCCTCCGTGAGAACAACTGTAGCATCAGTCACTTTGAGAAAGCAGACACTGGTAACTACGAAGGAATATTCCCATACTTCAAGAGGGAGGTTGCGAAGCTATTACTTAGAAAAGATGTGCACTACATCAACCTTGAACAAGACCTCGGCATACCTGGATTGCGCCAAAGCAAACAAGCTTACCAACCAACCCATACGTTTGACAAATATATTGTCCACACCAATGTGTGAGTAAATTTTATATTTCTCAATTTTTATTATGTTACCATGTAACAAATGGGAACATTTGTAGTAAAGCATTCCTTTTGGATCTTTAGCGGATTCATTATCGTCTTGATACTTATATCTGTTGCTGCCTCATTTGCACATTTCTTTGTGGCCAAAGACTATTTTTTTCATGTTGAAGCACCATGCGATGAAACCTCTGAAAATTGCTTTGTTCGCAGCTGTGTTGATTACTGTCCACCAAATGTTCTCGAATCGTACAAAGTTTACGAGATGCCAGCCGCGTTATATAGCCAGTGTAGCGATAATTCTTGCAAAAATGTGTGCGAAGTGAGTGGGCAATGTACTGAGATTAGTTGTTCGCCTGAGAATGAGGATTCTTGCACAGTGCGATCTGAAACTTAAATATGGAATTCATAAACACGTGCTACGAAACAACTAATGCGGTGCGGTCCCTAGCACTTTACTCTCACTTGTTACCAGCACTTTCGATTCTTTTGTTAGGTTTTTTCGCTTTACGCTTTTCACACTCACAACTCAAAGCAAAAGTGTTCTTTCTGTTTACACTTGTGCTCGCATTTTGGTTAATTACCGATTTAACACTCTGGCATAGCAACAATCAATACTTGTTTGCTATGTTCTGGTCTTTCCTTGATTTCTTAGCTATTCTCTTTTACCTATTGCTGACAACCTTCATATTTCTTGATTTCTTTAACAAGAAACATATTCCTGTTTGGTTAACATTTTCCTTCTTAGCCATTGTAGCAATGCCTTTTTTAATGTCCGTTACCGGACTAACAATGGAATTCTTTGATGAGCCTAATTGTGAAATGTCTGTAAATCCGCTCACCACCAAGTTAAATTTATATACAGCCTGGCTTTCTATCGCAATCATTCTCCTCATGAGTATTATAAAAATGATCAAAGTGCATTTTGATAAAAAGGAAGTGGTGCGGATTTTAGTTCTGACTGTTTCAAGCTGTGCGTTTCTTGGAATTGTATCCGGAGCAGAACAAATTGCCAACGTTACAGGTGTCTTTGAAACTATTCTATATTCACTCTTCTCGTTGCCGATTTTTATACTCATACTTACGTATAGTATTATTGAGCAAAAAACACTAGATACTAATGTGGGTACATTTGTGTACGCTCGATTGCTCTTTGCTATTTTCGTACTGGTTGCAGGCTTTAGTCTATTTCTATCTGATGACGTGTCTGAATTTGCCACCTTTGGCATTAGTACAGTTGTGACATTTGGCTTTGGGTTATTATTACTCAGAAGTGCAAGACGCGAGGTGCAACAACGTGAACAAATTGAAAAGCTGGCAATAGGACTCGAGAAGGCAAATGATCGATTGCAGGTGCTCGACAAACAGAAATCAGAATTTGTTTCGATTGCGTCGCACCAATTGCGTAGTCCGCTGACGGCAATTCGTGGATATAGTTCGATGCTTATGGATGGGAGTTACGGCACGATTCCAGGCAAGGCCATTGAGGCCCTCGGGCGGATTAATGAGTCGTCGACACTAATGGCATCATCAATCGAAGACTTCCTTAATGTGTCGCGAATTGAATCGGGGAACATGAAATATGAAAATACTGATTTTAATCTCCGTGCCGAAGCAGAACATATCGTTGATGATTTACGGCCAGAGGCTCTGAAATCTGGGCTAGTTTTATCGTACAAATCGGATATCACAAGCGAAGGGATTGTCCATGCTGACATTGGCAAGACACAACAAATCCTCCATAACCTGATTAACAACTCGCTTAAATACACCCCAAAGGGGAGTGTTACGGTGTTTGTCCATGAAAACCTAAAACACCATAAACTCTATGTTGAAATCATCGACACTGGTATCGGGATGAGTAAAAAAACAATTGATGGTTTGTTTGCAAAATTTGCCCGAGCGGAGAATGCGAACTCGGTCAACATCAAAGGAACGGGTTTAGGGCTCTTTGTAGCGCGTGAGATGGCCCGGGCTATGCATGGGGATATTACTGCTCACTCGACTGGTGATGGTAAGGGATCGCATTTTATCTTCACCATGCCGCTGATTAAATAAATTTATTTGGTATAGTTACACCTCGTTATGAAATCAAAATCAAATTTTAAATCAACTGTTCTGCGCATAACTCTGGTGCTGTGTATTATAATTTCGCTTGGACTTATGTACTATGTAAATATGATAGAGCGTAAGTACATAATTTTTAGCAACCCAGCTGGACCAACTGAAACTAATGAATAACTATATGCTACCTACCATCGATCCAACAATCTGCCAGTGGAGTGAGGCGGCGTATCTGATTATTTCTGACAACATCACCAGTACGTTTTTGTATTACGCTCATTTCTTTCCCTCTATTTCTGGTTTAATTATTTCAATTTTTGTACTGAGATCTAACCCACGAAATTCTGCAGCACAAGCGCTATTTTTTACCACCGTGATGTTTTCAATCTGGTGTGTTTTGTCACTTATAACGTGGGCTTCACCTAACACTGACTTGGTAATGTTTGCTTGGTCAGCCATGATTTATTTTGAACTACTAATGTATGTTGGGGCGTTTTATTTTATTTATGCCTTTTTTAGAAACTCGTTCCCGCCATTTAAAACTGAATTAGGAATTTTTGCAATTTTCCTACCGGTTATTATCTTTGGGCATACAAAGTTAAATCTGCTTGGTTTTGACTTTACCGACTGTGCGCGCAATGCGGTTGAGGGACCTCTGTGGCAGTATTACGCGTATGGATTTGAGCTCGTATTTGTTGCTTGCATTTTAGTAGTGGCACTAGCGGAAATCAAAATGCGTCGAAAACAGGGCGGACAGGTGCGCGAGGCAGTCCTGGTTTCGATTGGTATTCTAGCGCTTTTGTTGTCTTTTTCATTTGGGAGTATTGTGGGTAGCTTTTCAGCAAATTGGGAAGTCAGTCAGGTAGGGCTGTTTGGGATGCCAGTATTTGTTGCGCTCTTAGGGTATATTTTGGTTCGGTATCAAACATTCCAAATCAAATTACTCGCCACCGAAGCCCTGATGGCGGGACAATTAATCTTACTATTTTCACTTTTGTCTGTACGCACCATTGAAAGCGCACAGGTGATTGCGATCATTACTATTCTCTTCTTTGCTACCCTCGGAGTCCTCTTGATTAAAAGTGTTCGCAGCGAAGTTACGCAACGCCAAAAAATCGAACTCTTGGCCGATAGTTTAGAGGAAACCAACGAACGATTGAAGATTGTTGACCAGCAGAAATCGGAATTCGTTTCGATTGCCTCGCACCAATTACGCAGTCCGCTGACGGCTATTCGCGGGTACACCTCGATGATGCTGGATGGTAATTTCGGGAACGCGCCTGAAAAAATGCGTGAACCAATCGAGCGCATCCATGAATCTGCTAAACTGATGGCGTTATCTATAGAAGACTTCCTCAATGTCTCTCGCATTGAATCGGGAAATATCAAATACGAAAACAGTGACTTTAACTTAGCCGAACAAGCCACCCATATCGTCGATGACTTGCGCCCCGAAGCCACCAAGGCGGGCTTGCTACTACTGTTTAAGAGTAATCTGACCCGTAATGGTATCGCCTATGGTGATCCCGGTAAAACGCAGCAGATTCTCCACAACCTCATTAACAACTCCATGAAGTACACCCAGAAGGGGACGATTACCGTCTACGCCCATGACGATAAAAAACTCGGTATACTATCGATTGAGATTATCGATACCGGAATAGGTATCAGCAAAGAGACCCTGGAGGGACTCTTCCAGAAATTCACTCGCGCCCGTAACGCTAATCACGTCAATATCAACGGTACTGGACTAGGGTTATTTGTCGCTCGGGCGATGGCACGAGCGATGAAAGGGGACATTACTGTACATTCCGAAGGTGAGGGGAAAGGTTCACGGTTTGTACTGACTCTGCCATTAGCTCAATAATTTGGGTGCTGACGCTACTACAATAGTAGTTTGAAATACCCCAAAATAGCCGTATACTAAGACTCTATGAATAATCGCTTTATCAATCCGAGTGGATTTGCTGAAAATCTACCCGCGGCCCAAATACTTGAGGACGGCCTTAAGGCAGAATTCGCGACAATAGCGGAATCATTTGGATATACCCATCTCGAAACGGCCTCGGTTGAATACATGGACACGCTCGCATCAAAAGGTGACGTTTCAAAAGAAATTTACACCATTGGACGCGCCCTCGGTGAAGGCGAAGAATCAACTGAATCTGCCCGCGGACTCCACTTCGACCTGACAGTACCGTTCGCCCGTTACGTAGCCCAACACCAGGGACAATTGGATTTTCCGTATCGTCGCTATCAAGTGCAAAAAGTCTGGCGCGGCGAACGACCACAAAAAGGTCGTTTTCGTGAATTCTATCAGGCTGATATTGATGTGGTGGGGCAGGGGACGCTGGCACTAGAATTTGATGCTGAGGTTGCCCTGACTATGGGCCAGATTCTCGATTCGTTTAATATCGGTGGGATGACCATGCACATTAACAACCGCAAATTCCTGAGCGGGCTCCTCGCGCAGTACGGGATTAATTCAGAAGACACCCTCCACGCCATTGATAAACTCGATAAAATCGGCAAGGAAGCCGTCATAGAAAAAATTTGTAGTGAACATGGTGTAACTGCGGATTCACTCACCGACTTATTTACGATCTTCGCTTCGCATGTGGCCGCAAGTGACGTATCAGCGTATCTCGAAACAATTAACGGAGACAACGAACTACTAGCCGAAGGGAAACGTGAACTCACCCGCGTCTTTGCGTTATTGGCGCAGAACCCGACATTTGAAAATGTGAGTTTTGTCTTTAGTCCCGCCATTGCCCGGGGTCTCGATTACTACACGGGAACCGTCTATGAAACGACCATTAATGGCCTCGAGAAATACGGGAGCATCTGTTCGGGTGGCCGATATGCGGAACTCGCCAGTCGGTTTACTACACAGCAGCTTCCGGGTGTTGGACTCTCGATCGGATTGACGAGACTCATGTCCATTATTACGAGTGAAGACCTCATCGCACTTGATCGCACCTCACCGAGCGAAGTTGGTCTCTGTATGCTTCAAACAGAACAGGAAACGGCGACCCTAGAAACCGCACATGTTCTCAGACGCAATGGTTTCAACGTCGAAATTGATTACCGCACCGAGGCAGGACTTGGTAAGCAACTAACTGTGCTCGAGAAGAAGGGAATACCCTTTGCCGTCATCTGTGAAGCGGACGGTTGGTTTACCGTATGCAACCTCGCCACCACCGCTAAACAGAAAGTAGCCTCCATCGAAGAAGTTATCACCTTAGTCACCATCATCTAATTCTATGAACCCCGCCCGAAAAACTATTTTTTGCTAGACAATAATATGTCTATCCCAATCAAAAAAATCTTTAAGAAAGATAGCGGCATTATAATTGGTGCATTACATTTTCCACCACTACTTGGTTTCAAAGACTTTGCTGGGTATAAACATGCCCTGAAACATGCTATCGCTGACCTCAAGGCCTTTGAGGCTGGCGGGGTTGATGGTGTGTTTATAGAAAATAACTACGGCTTAAGTAAAGAAAAGATTGATTCGCCGGTTGTAGTAGCCATGGGATACTTGATTAATGAGCTCCGACAACACACCAAACTGCCTCTGGGTGCTAGCGTACTCTGGAATGACTATGAGACTGCTTTTGCACTTGCTCATACATACGGACTTACATTCATCCGTATACCAGTTTTTATAGACACCGTTGAACCATACTGTGGAATAATTACTGGAAATCCAAAACATGTCAAAAAAACACAAGCTTTGCTCGGTGCTAACGAGGTTGCAATTTTTGCTGATATTCTGGTTAAACATTCAAAACACATAACCACCCACAGTCTTGAATCTGCTGCTAAAAAAGCAATCCGAGCTGGAGCTGACGCCGTCATTGTAACAGGGGACTGGACTGGTCAAAGTCCCACTCTAGAAGTTGTGACTAGATTACGCTCACATATTGGAAATTTCCCAATTCTAGTAGGAAGTGGGATAGATACTTCAAACGTCAAAGAACTTTTTACTGCCGCCAACGGCGCTATCGTGAGTACCTCTCTCAAAGCGGGTGTAATCAAAGCAGGAGAACGTAATGTAAAGGGACTCGCCACCATAGAACCCTGCTACCATTAATGCAGTACCGTCAGGTACTGCATTAATCATTAAGACAACAAACATGTCTAAACTATACGTCGGC
>JAYTKW010000033.1:0-36912 GCA_043729945.1 Candidatus Kaiserbacteria bacterium
GACTGAATCACAAGCAGAAAATGAACAAAATAATCGTAGAGTTAGGTTATGAAAAAAACCCCACGTTTAAAGATGTGTTTAGTTCAGAATTAAGTAAAAAGGTAGTCAATAGCTATTGGCAAAAACTCATAAAAGAAAGAAACCTTGGATTGTTTTCAATTTCAATCAGCGTTAAAGATATTCTGAGAACCTTATTTTTAGCTGATAAAACGTTGAAGCCAAAACAAGCAATTTATCTACTTGGATTGTTTCAGTTGGCAAGAGATGAAAATGGAATGAGACAGTTAAGGACAATTGTCTCAAAACGTTCCCACGATAGAACATGGTATCGCTTAGCTAAAGATATGCAAAAAGCCAGCGAGCTTATCACAAAGAATAAACTCAGAGATTGGGTCACACAATTAGATAGGAAGTTAGAAGAATTCAAACCTTATAAAACCAAAAGAATTGATTGTTCTGTAAAGAAGAGTAAAGTATAATAAATACGAGTATGACTAAATATAAAGAATTTTATAGAGCTGAAGAATTGGCAGAAGCGTTACAGGTCAACATTATGACTATCTATCGCTATATAAACGCGAAAAAAATCAAAGCGTATAAGATTGGACGCGAATATCGTATAGATAAAGCAGAGTTTCAAGCATTCTTAAAAAAAGTTAGCACAAAATAATATGATTTATGTTTTTCTAATAATTATCACTTTACTAGTTTATTCAATTTATAAACGACAACATCCGATTACTGTAACGCCTGTTCAAATGAGGGAAAGTCTTTTGAAAGAAATAGAGCGTCAAGAAATATTGGTTGAAGGAAATTTAAATACAAGTCACCTCACAGATTTTTTAACAATGGAAAAAGCACTCTTTGAATGTGGTTCAAAGAACTTTTTAAGGTTGAAAGAAAGATTTAAGCACGATGAGCAAAAAACCTTACAAATCTTCAATGACTGGTATGATTACCTTAAAACAATTGCTGAAATGGTCTTTGAGAGTGAAATGTTGGACTTAAGTCCATCCAATGATGACGCTGCCCTGCATTATAAAGCTAGAGATTTAATTTTTATCAAAATCCAAGAAGCTGAAAAACGCTACAAGGAACAACTTGGTGAAGAGTACGTTGACCCGCGAAAAGATATCTAGTCATAACTATCTCATGCTTAGTATGAAAAAAATTAATAATTGGCTATTTAAATCAAAAGTAGACCTATCAAAGAAATGGTGGCATCGATTATTTAAAGTTTTCTTCATTGTAGCAATTATAGTATTTGTTATTTATTTGATTAGTTTTTTAAGTGGTTCCTATTCACAAGTTAGAAATCAGTGGAGTTTTGTTGATATTTTATCAGCTCGATTGAGTAAGGAACCCTTTTCAGGTAAGGTCGTCTCAATAAAAGACCTTTACGAAAAGAATGAGGTCATTAGTGAAGAGAAGTATCCTTCAAAGATGAGCTTTAGTTTGGCTGACAAGAGCTATCTACAACCGTTTTCATCAATGTTTTTGGAAAATGGTCAGAGTGAAAACTTTTGCTCTGATGAACTATATACAAATATTAGTAATATTGCCTCAACAAATAATATAAATCTCTTTTCAACAACAAACCCTACATTTAAAACCTTGTACCCAGACGTTGATAAATTTACGACTTACTTGAAAAATAATGCATATAACATTAAGTGTGTCATGGTTGACAGCTATTCCATTACAAATGAAAATGACAAAATTTCAACTTTTACATTCCTAAGACCAGTTGAAACTTCTGCTTATAGTATTTATAGCTATAAAGATAACTTGTCTGGTTTTATTCTGTCTATCTTTTTCTCCATAGTAGTATTTTTACTTTGTCTTCTATTTACGATACTGATTTACTATAAAGTATTTTTATACATTATTTACGGAAAAATTGAGAATCTGTCTTCACAGTAACAATCCATGAAAGCTATAAATATTGCAAGAGTATCAACAGAAGAGCAGAAAGAAGCCAATAATTCTTTACCTGCACAAGAAGAGCGAATAAAAAGTTATTGCGTTAAAAAGTCTTTTGATGCTATCAAAGCATATAGCTTTGAGGAAAGTGCTTACAAAACTAAAAGAGATGAATTCGATACAATAGTTGAACATATTCAAGAAGCATCAAGAAAGGAAAAGATTGCTGTCTGCTTTGATAAAGTAGATAGATTTTCTAGAGGTAGTGTTTTTGATAAGAGAGTCGGCTTATTATATGAAATGGCCTTAGCAGATAAAATTGAACTCCATTTTGTGTCAGACGGTCAAGTCATAAACAATCAAATGTCTGCCGTTGAAAAATTTCAGTTTGGAATGAGTTTAGGTTTAGCAAAATACTATTCTGATGCTATTGGAGATAACGTAAGAAGAGCATTTGAACAAAAGAGAAGAAACGGTGAGTGGACAGGCGCTGTTCGCTTGGGGTATCTAAACGTATCTCTAGATGAAGAAAAACGGTTACGTAAAGATATTATCATTGACCCTGATAGAGGTCATCTTATTCATAAAATATTTGAACTCTACGCAACTGGTAATCATTCACTTGAGACTATTAGAATTGAAATCACTAAACTTGGACTGAGAAGTCTTAAGGGTTTTGAGCTGTCAAAAAGTTGTATAGAAAATATACTTAAGGATAGTTTTTACTGTGGCGTTGCGATGTCAAAAAAATATGGTTCTTATGCTCATAAATATCCAAGACTGATTTCAAGAGAACTCTTTGATAAGTGTCAAGAAGTACGTTCAAAACGCTCTCAAATGCCCTCCAAGGCGCATTCAAAGGACTTTATATTCAAAGGACTACTAAAGTGTCAAAACTGTGGCTGTGCTATCTCATTTGAACATAAGCTTAAGCCCAGCGGAAAGGAGTATGTAATTGGTTCTTGCACAAATGCCAAGAAGATATGTAAAAGGGTATATGTGAATGAATTAGACTTCCTGAAGCCCATTTATGAGGTTTTGGGGCGGTTTGAAACCATTACAGAAGAAACACAGAACTGTCTTGTTGATGAACTGCGAAAGAACACTGAGGCTGAAGTCGTTTTTCACAAAGCTCAAATCAATCGTATTCAAACGGATTATAATAACTTGAAAGGAAAACAAGACCGCTTGCTTGATGCCTACTTAGACCAGAGTATTACTAAGGACATCTATGACAAAAAGCATCAAGAGTATCAAGATAAATTGCAGTTACTCGAAATTGAACTTTCTGAACACCGTAAAGCTGATTTTGATTACCAAACAACCGTTGCTATGGTCATATCTGTAGCTCGCAGAGCAAAGACAATTTTTGAAAATAGTTCTGAAACATCTGAGAAAAGAGCATTTCTGAATTACATACTTCAGAACCCGACTGTAGACGGAAAAAAGCTAGCTTTTACACTAGCTTCTCCCTTTAATTTAGTTCTTGATTTTGCTGACGTCCTTTCTGGCTCCCCCGGCAGGATTCGAACCTGCGGCCAATCGATTACACTTTATCATGCGTTACTGCATGGGTGGACTATATCATCACCGGGTGACATTACTGTCGACGGACGGTGCAAGGCGCTTCCCGACAAAAAATTAGATTCTTTGTAAGTACTCCCGTAAGGGATAGTCTCTGAACCTTCAATCAAGTTTCCTTGAAAGCTTGGCTGCTGATTGCCCTCGTTTGCACGATAGGGGTTCCAGCAATTCACCTTGTTTGCAATAGAGGTTTCTCTCTAAGGCTGCTATTTTGAACAATGTCCAATGTTACAGTCGATTGCTCTACCGCTGAGCTACAGGGGAAGGGCTTGGCATTGGTACTTCTACTATAACTTAGGGTGAAATGAATGGGTCCGCAATCGACTACGTCGATCTTCGTACCGAAGCTGTGCAGGTTGCCGCCAATTTGTTTCACTTCGCTCACAAACTTGCTGGCAACCTCTTGCAAAAGTGCCACTGGCACTTTCTCACTCCACCGCTCTGCTATAGGGGAAGATGGATTCCTCGGCGCTTGATTTTTAAGGTACTGATACCGTCTAAATCAAGTTCCTGTATTGTACAGAAATTTGGCGGATATTCAACCTGTGGTGTTGGTGAGTGGGTTACTGGTGAATTATGGTGCTTGATGGGGTACACTGGGGTATTGGAACCCCATCACACTCTATGTTACATCTCTATTATCGACCGACCTGTCCGTATTGCGCTCGTGTCCTCTTGGCGAACGCCACTATCGAGGCGCCACTGGTGTTACGGAATATTGTGACAGATACAGAGGCGCGAGCTGAATTAATTGCCAAAGGTGGTAAGGCGCAAGTACCGTATTTAGAGGATACTGATCGGGGAGTGGCGATGTATGAATCGGAAGACATCATCACGTATCTTCATGAACACTACAGCATCCACACCGGAGCTCGGCCGATTGTCCCTGCGGCAGGGAATGTTTGTCCAATTGAGTAATTTTGGTTTGAGTTAGTTAAGGTAATGGTATACTGTTGGTGTCTGAATGAATAGTTCCGGGCGGTACTTTAGAATAAAATTAGTAGGAATGTTGTTACTCGTTTAACAAAATACTGTATGTCATTTCCACACATTTCGTTTAAACACACCCAGACCGAAGTGAATTATCAGCTCCAAGAGCAAGTCACTATTAAATTGCAATCACTCGATCGCTATATTGGTGGTAAGAGTGATAATCGCTGTGAAGTAGAGTTCTCTAGAATCGCCCCGCACCGCAATGGAGACATTTATCGGGTTGAAGTTAATATTTGGAGCGATGGTGTGTTGTATCGAGCTGAGAATACTGCCAGTACCTTTGAAAACGCTATCGACGCTGTCCGGAGTGAATTAGGTAGTGAACTACAACGAGCCCGAACCAAGAAAATGAACCTCTGGCGAAAAGGCGCCCGCAAAATTAAAGATATGATGCGATTTACAAATTAGCTATGTTTGACTTGTTTACTGCCTCTCCCGCTGGCCTTGAGTTCAAAAAAACAAAACCTGAAGTCGTTCGTGTACAGTTGCTCGTTGATAGTTTTTATCGATTATTTGATCAGTGCAATGTAGATGTAAGAATTATGGAGGATTTTGCAGAGGTCGATTCCACGGTTATGACATCAGCAGCTGAATTGACCGAAGAGGAGTGCGCTAGAGTCTTGTCTAAGATTTTTGATAAAGTAAAAAATATTGAAAGCGATGAAGGTAAAAAATCATTTTTACTGACCCATAAACCATTACGCGCTTTGCTAACGCGCGCTCGCGATATACAAGAGGCAAGTCTATAGAATAGTAAAAATAGTACGCTATATCGTACAATTTTTATTGTGGCTTTGGAGGGAAATATGCCTTCCAATCCATTTCGTTTTTACCTTCGGGGACAATGCGGGTGATGACGAGGGTGTTATTGGCCGTTAGATTGGCGTGTTTGATTTTGATGCGCTTGCCGTTGTGCATGAAAAACGTTTCGGGCCAGCCGTCAAACGCGCGGATTTTACAAAGGTATTCGAGTGCTAGTGATCCCGCCGGCAAGTTCTCTGGGTCAATTATGAGTTCACTCATGCTTTTGTCTATTTTAGTACAGAACGTAGCTACGGCGTGATTTTGCGCGGCTGGGGTAATTTTACCCGCTACCCAGTCAGGGATAATGGCAGCGAGGAGCGCTCCGCCCTGATGCGCGAGGCCTTCGTCTAAAATACTGCCGGCTACCGGCCAGTGCTCGGGTGGGATATTAGCGGGCAATTGAGTAATAATTGGCCCATGATCAAGCTCGGCATCAAGCTGCATGATAGTGACTCCTGTGTGGCGGATGTTTTTTAAAATCGCACTACGTATTGGACTGGCGCCACGGAGAGTAGGCAAGAGTGAGGGGTGGACGTTAAGGATTCCGTGTTTTGGGAGATCGAGTAACCACTGTGGAATCAGTTTTCCATACGCCGCCACAACGAGTATGTCCCAGTCAGTATTAATTAATTCAGGTAGGGCAATAGCGTCACGGAGTGTGGCTGGCTGGAGGGCAGGCACGTTGTTTTCGATTGCCCAGGTTTTAACTGCCGGTGGGGTGAGGAGGTGTTTGCGCCCCACTGGCGCATCTTGGTTCGTGACAACAAGCGCCGGGATGTATCCCGCTGATTTCAGCTCCTCCAACACAATGACCGCAATTGCAGGCGTCCCAAAAAAAGCGAATTTCATATTAGGCGGCATTTTTAGTTTTTTTCTTTTCTTTTGCCAACTCATCTTTATGCCAAACTTTCTCGGCACGGTCGGTGAAGAGGATGCCGTCGAGGTGGTCGTATTCGTGTTGAATGATTTGAGCGAGAAGTCCGCCTGCGCCACGTTCGTAGGGTTTGCCCTGTTCGTCGTAGGCGCGCAGGGTGACGTTCGTCGAGCGTTTGACGATGCCGTAGTATTCAGGAATTGATAAACAACCCTCACCAGCTTCGCGGGTTTTTTTCGAGAACTTTACAATAGTGGGATTGATAGCAACTAAGGTCGGTAGGGCATCCCGGTCTTTGGATTGGTCTTCAATTATAAAAATCCGTTTACTGACACCAATTTGCGGAGCGGCAATCGCGACGGCCGTAAAGCCATCGACCTTGTACCCATGCAGCGCCTTACGCATATCCTTCAATATCTTCGCCACTGTCCCATCAGAAAATTCCGAAGGAGTAATTTCCTCGGCAATCGCATGCAGGGCAGGGTGGTTCGCAGGGACAAGCTTGGACATATGATATTTGGGTACTATAGCGTATTTAGTAAGAAAAATAAACGGCGGTAAAAATTAAATGCAGAACGCCGCGCTGTCCAATAGGAAATGCGCGACGGTTAGATCATTCTCTTGGCTGGGCGAGAGCCAGCTCCTTAATCGTGATAGAACAGACGTCTTCCATTCCCGTCACGGCGAGTCGATAGTCCGGGTATTCAGCCTCCTCAATTTGTGTCATCGTGAAGGTCAGGCTCCGGCAGGCTTCGCGCCAAGCGTTAACTTCTGCGCTCAGAATCTGTCCATCATCATAGACGAGGACCATTCTGTCAGACACTTGGTCTGGAGACCACTGCAATATGTCATAGCGCTTCACTGTGCCTGCACCCTGCGTGATTTCACGCAGATCAGCGTAGGAAAGAATGTCAGCGATGCTGACGGCCGCCTCACTGTAGTCGCGGTAGTTTCGCCCCAAAGTGACGAAAGCGATTTTCCCAATATTGAAGGATCCCACCTTCACATCTGGGAAAGTCAACGAAGTTATTGATGGAGGTTTGAGCACTGCTGTTTCGTAAGTCTGCCAGGCGACTTCAACCTCCTGCCACTGCTGTTCTGTGGCGGCGCTGGCAACGTTGCCAATGGCGCAGGTTTCAACTGTCGACAGCTCTTGTCCAGGGACAATAGGGTCGTCTAGATCGTATATAGACCCGACGTAGAGTCGTATGTCAACAGCTGGTGTGGGTGGTGCACAATCAAGTGCCCATGAGATGTAGGGAAAGAGAGAGAACAGGGTAATCAAAAGAGCTTTCATCAGGTCTTCCTTTTAGAAAAGGTGTGAATTTGCATAAAATAATAGCATATTTTAATATAAATGTCAATTAAATTTCAATGATAACTTAATATCTCTAAGATATTTAGATGGCTCAAAAAGTATTCAGATACTAGGCGCGCAAAAAGATTAGTGCGAGGCGTACAAATGTACGATGAGCGCTAATCTTTGCAGCGCATCCAGCGATTTTCCTAAGGGAAGAAAAAATCGGGAAAGAAATTCAGAATAGTCGCTACGCTCGTTTCTTCATTCCACAACGTAGATGGGTGCTTTTTGAGCCATCTATCTAGACTATGCGATCGGGGTTGATGGTAATGGCAATATGCGGTGGCACATGACGGAGGTAGTCGATAATTGTTTTGGTATCTGTGGTGGTGGGCAGGCGCAGGAGGCAGTGCCGGAGCTGTTCGTTTGGTTTGCTGTTAGGGTTTGTGTAGTAGGTGCCGGTTTGGGAGACTTTGGAGAGGATAAGTTTTACCTGAGCCTCGGTGTCAGCGACTAGGGCGGCGTTTCCTTGCCAGGATAGAAATATAAACGTGGCAAAGGGTGGGTATTTGAGCATCTGACGTAACGCTAGTTCGTCATCATGAAAGCGGTCAACCGCCCCCCGGGCCGCATAGAGCAGTATGTCGTCGGTTTCGCTACGGGTTTGAATGATGACGGCTCGGTCGCTTTGTTCACGGAGGGACAGTATCAGACGAAAAACCGTTTCGTCAGCCCGCCATGAGGGGATTGCTCGGACGGCATCGAGCGATACGATGGCAGACAGCGAGATGTTGGTAGGGAAGTACGGCATCACCATTTGGGTCCCGAGGAGAATGGCACCTTTTTGTTTTTCAAAATCAGCGATGATACCGGTCGCGCGTTTGTGGGTGGTCGCAGTAGTATGGTCAAAAATAGTGAGCGCGGTAGTGGGGAACAGTTTACGGCACTCGTCCTCGATTTGTCCGATACCGATACCCCGTTCACGTAGTCGCCAAGAGCCACAGCTGGCACAGACATCAGCCGCTCGGACACGTTTGCCAGAGGTGCTCGATACAAACCAGCGTTCCTCCACTCGCTCACTCGTGTAGGTCCGCATGAGCGAGTACGGGGAACCAGAGTCGGGACAGCGAAAAATATAGCCACAGTCAGCGCAGGTGACAACTGGGGCCAAACCACGCCGGGCCGCAAATAAGAAAACATTGTGCCGTCCCTCGAGCGTAGTTTCGATTCGTTTTTTTAGTTCGGGTGAAAATAGGGCAAAGGGAGACTCGGGGGTGGGTTTGTCTATTTGATTAATAATCGTCAACGCTGCGGGCAGTTCAATCCGAACCGGGTGTTCACCCCAGGTGTGATAGAGGTCGTTACGCCTTTTGTGCTCGTCTTCGGTAGGAGTGAGCACATCGCCCATAATCAGGGTGCGACCACTGACAGCTGCGTAGATCTTGAGCACCTCGCGGTGGTCGAGATTGGGGCGTTGCCGCATGAGGTAATGCTGGCTGGCTGATTCTTCGATGATGAGCGTCGTGCCATCGGTCCGATCGAGGTACGCAAACGAGGGGGTGGTAATGGTGAGAGTCGCTTGTGTAAGGTCCGAGAACGCCGTGTATGCCGCGAGTCGTTCCTTTTTGCTCTGACTGCTCGAAAAACAAATGACGCGGTCGCTAATGCCACGCTCGAGTGCCCGAAAGACTTTTTCTACGGCCGAACTGGTGGGAACGACCAGGGTGACCGAGCCACGGTGCGCAAACGCCGACCGGACAATGCTCTGGTACGCAATCATCCGTTCGGTAAAGGTGGCGGCGAGAACCTGGGGGGTAGTATCTTCGTGGCTGGTGGCACCACTACTCCCGGGATAGGGCACGGCGCCGTTGCGGACGTCAGGGGGTAGCAGAGCAAAGAGTAAGGCCCCACGTTTGGCCGGAATCTGTTCGTACAGTTTATCTAGGGTAGCGAGGAGTTGGGGTGAGAGGACGGCCGTGGTCGTTTGCGGCGGTAATTTGCGGAGTGAAAAAGTCGCCGCCTTCAGCGCCGTTTTGGTGCTGGAGACCGGTTTACAATCAATCACAATCCCCTGAATCATCTTGCCCCGCACCGGCATATTGACAATCGTTCCCATGCCGTACGCTGTTCCCGAGAAATACGACAGTGATTCAATCTGGATACTTTTAACGAGCGGAATGACTTCAATGACGAACATGGGGGTAGTATAACAAATTAAAAATAGAATAGAGAATATTGAATAAAAGACTAGATCGGCCGCACTGATAGTGCGGCCGATCCCAGGTGTGCAGCCTTAGAACGGTATCTCGTCTTCATCATTGTCATCGTATACCAGCGGGTTATCGATTCTTTCTTTAAGTGCGGTGACGACTACATCGAAGTCAAAATCTTCGATCTTCTTCCACATCCGTCTGCGGGATTTGGCGTACGGATTGTCTTGCTGGTGGAGATATTCTCCATACGGTGGCAACCATATGATCGAATCGAAGGTGTCTTTGGGGCCAATAAAAATTTACCCGTACACCCCGCCTTGATAGGAGATTTGCACCATGTATCCATGAAAGCGGGGTAAGGTCGTGGGGCAGAGATTTGTGGTAAATGTCAGCTGGCGCACGTTCGCTGCTGCGGATAACTTTTCGGTGACAATGGTTGCTGTCGCTGTTGCCTGTTGGCAATTGTACTGGCTACGGATGCGGCGGAGTGCGGATTCCCCAAGATTAACAAAAGAACTGAGGCTCTGCCGAGACCTCCATCCATTATGAATTTCCCGGATTGCCGCACGGAACAATGTATTCAAGTTGTGCTCGTCCATCGTGTTCTACCCTCTGCTAGGAACTGCTTGGGGTACTGTATCAGAGTTATACCCAAAGTCTAGAACTCGTCGAGGTATTTAATATCAGCGCCGAGTGAAGCGAGGCGGGCGACGAGGTTTTCGTAGCCGCGGTTGATACTGTAGATATTGCGGAGGACACTGCGACCTGAGGCGCCTAGCATGGCAATGAGGAGGATGGTAGCGGGACGCAGAGCCGGTGGGCAGATGAGTTCAGTGGCGCGCAGGGGAGTGGGGCCAGTGATGTAAATACGATGAGGGTCGGCGAGAACGGTATCAGCGCCAAGTTTGTCTAGTTCGGTAAAATAAATGGCTCGTTTTTCGTAGACCCAATCATGGATAAGGGTTTGACCGGTGACTTGGGTGGCGATGACAGCAAAAAACGGGAGGTTGTCGATATTAAGTCCTGGGTACGGCCGGGCGTAGACTTTTTCGTGGAGGGCCGTTAGTTTGCTCGGTTTAGTGGTAATATCAACTAATTTTACCTGACCGTTTATGCCGAGGTACGGCTTGCTCTTGGTGTACTTGAGGCCCATCTTTTCGAGTTTGAGTAGTTCGAGTTCGAGGAACTCGATTGGGCAGCGAGTAATTGTAATAGAGGAATTGGTTACAACAGCCGCCGCTAAGAAAAACATGCTGTCGGTTGGATCTTCGGCCAGGGTGTATTCGATATTTTGATTAATATCTTTGACGCCGGTCACCGTCAAAGTCGTAGTGCCGAGACCTTCGATCCGAACACCCAGCAATCCTAGGAAAACGCAGATTTCCTGCACCATGTAGTTGGCGCTGGCGTATTTAATTATTGTAGTAGTCGGGGTCAAGGCCGCTGCAAAGAGGGTATTTTCTGTGACAGTGTCACCAGACTCGTAGAGAATAATTTCACTAGCTGACTCTTTGTTTGTGCTAATGACAAAGGCAGTTTCCGTAGTTTTGATATCAACCCCAAAGTGTTCGAGGGCAAAGAAATGTGGCTGGACCGTCCGACTGCCTAATTTACACCCGCCGGACTGGGGGAGGGAAAAGGCCGGAAGGGTATGGATGAGTGCGCCAATGAACATCACGATACTCCGCGTTTTGCGGGCAGCGTCGACGTCGATTTTTTTGAGATTGTATTTCTTTGGTGGTTCGAGGGTGAGCGTACTACCGGTCCAGGTGACTCGCATGCCGATACTCTGTAGGACCTCGATGATGCGGTAGACTTCTTCGATTTTTGGCATCCGGTGGAGGGTAGTTGTACCACGATTGAGAAGTGATGCACACAGCAGTCCCACAGCCCCATTCTTTGAGGTATTAGTTTCAATCGTCCCTGACAGTTTCTTGTGTCCATGAATTTCAACGTTGACGGTCCCGGGGGAGAGGGTAATGAGATTTTTGCCGAGGGCCTGGCTAATTTTTTTGACCATATCGGTACTGACATTTTGACTCCCTGATTCTAAACGAGCAATGGCACTCTGGGTGGTTTTTAGTTTTTTAGCCAAGGCAGTCTGGGTCATGCCGACTGATTCGCGCAGGTCTGCTATGCGGGTACCGATATTTTCCATACTGATATTGTTTGAATGTTATGTATGCAGTATAGCATCTATGCTATGTAGTTGTCACGATGATACTTTGTGGAAAAACCTGAGGGTGCTACACTAGGGACTCAAATATGTTCGACAGATTCACTCCGAAAATTGGCATTGACTTGGGTACTACCAGCGTCTTGGTTTTTGTGCCGGGGCAGGGGATTGTACTTAACGAGCCGTCGGTGGTAGCCGTCGGTGAGAACAACAAGGTATTAGCAGTCGGGATGGAAGCTAAACGCATGATTGGCCGTACACCCGATTCTATTCGGGCCTATCGTCCGATGAAAGACGGCGTCATCGCGGACTATCGAGTGACCGAGGCGATGCTTAGGTATTTCTTGCAAAAGGCCTTGAGCCGTTACAACATTTTTAAACCAGACGTCATGGTGTCTGTTCCAGCGGGAGTGACCTCAACCGAACGTCGAGCCGTAGTCGAGGCCACTATTAAGGCCGGAGCCCGCAATGCCTATGTAGTCAAAGAACCAATTTTAGCTGCGATTGGTGCAGGTGTACCAATCTACGAACCGCAAGGGCATATGATTGTCGACATTGGCGGTGGTACTATCGACGTCGCGGTGATCTCACTCGGAGGGATTGTGGCGGCTAACTCGGTTAAATGTGCCGGCAATCGTATCGACGCGGCCATTATCAACTTCGTGAAAAAATCACGCAATCTTTCTATTGGAGAAAAAACTGCCGAAGAAGTAAAAATTAAAGTGGGCTCGGCGCTGCCACTGGAAGAAGAGCTCGTAATGGAGTTAAAAGGGCGTGACGTGTTCACTGGATTACCGCGCACGACTGAAATCAAAACTAACGAAGTTGTCAGGGCGATAGCAGGTGAACTGCGCGAAATGATCAAAGCCATCAAAGACGTCTTCCAAGAAACCCCACCCGAGCTCGCCTCAGACATTATTGATGGCGGAATTATTATGACTGGCGGGACGTCACAGCTGCGAAATTTTCCAGAGCTGGTGAAGAGGCGGACAGGGGTGAAGGCACAGTTAGCCGATCAGGCGTTGTTTTGTGTGGTGAAGGGGACGGGGGTGGCGCTTGAACATCTCACCACCTACAAGCGAGCGATTTTAACAAAACGCTAAATTCGAGTTACTACTTCGTTGTTGCTGAAATTGTTTCGGTCAACGTATCTAAAAATACGTCTCTCTCAAAAATTTCAACCACGCCTCGTACTCATCTCAAATTAAGTATTTTGTGACGAAGAGGTAGAGGCAGTCGCGGATTTTTTGTGATAGTGCATATCGTGGGTTGACTTTGGTTGGGTAACTTTGTACTATCTGCGGCGGGAATCGGGAGGCAAAAACGCTGCCGGTTCATTTGTACAGGAATGAGGAAAGAAAAAATGTCGGGTGTTTATCTTTGGAATGTAGTGGTGATTGTTGCTATCGCTGTAGGTTGCACCGTTTGGCGGCAATATCAACAATCGTCACAGAAGAATCGTGCTTTCGGCAAAGGAAAACGTGGCGGGGTTCCAGTAACGACCATAAAGGCACAAAAGACAGATGTTGAGGGTGATCCCCGTTTGGCTGAAATAATCAGACGTGTAGACAGGTCCCCATCAGCTCGGGTCGCGGTTCTCTGTCGAGGTGCACCAAGCGTTACGCGCAATCAATAGTGAAACCAACAGCAACAGGCGGTACCGGAAACGGTCCGCCTGTGTTTTGTAGTCTGTCCACGGATTGGGATTATTTTATATAAATCGACAGAGAAGCTGCGTGATGTTGAGGTCTGGTTTATGAGCAAAGCTGTGTTTATTGTAACTATTTTAAAATAGCGTGTGTTGTAACTGGTCGGCAACCATAGGAGAAAGCCATGAAAATTAGAACGTTGTTCCTTACGATACTGCTCTTCGCTACTGGGGCAAGCGCAGCTGAGTCCCAGAATCCTTCTGTCTGTAACGTACGCTTCTTTTCGTATGTTGATCCGGATACGATGGAAGGATTGTTGTCAAAAGTGGAAGACCCTCTCATCTGTGCAGATGATCAGCGGTTAATTCTGACAATTCAGACTCCGGGTGGTGATGTGGATTCAGGTATGTTTGTGTATGACACTCTGCGTTTAAGAGAGAGTGGTGTGGACACCCATGTTCAGCATAGTGCAGAATCAATGGGCGTCATACTGTTTTTGGCTGGAGATAACCGGACCATGTCTTCTGGGGCGCGTCTCCTTGTGCATGAAGTAACTTTTTATGCAGAGGGAGCAATTGAGCCAGATAAGCTTCGAGAGTTCGCAGAAGGCCTCGAGATTGCTCATGACGATTACGCAGCAATCGTTTCAGAACGAACCGGCTTACCGCTTGATCGTGTTGAAGCTCTGATGATAAATCATACATACCTGGATGCACAAGAAGCGTTAGCGCTCGGTTTTGCGACAGCAATCACCGATCAGTAACAACGTGTCCCGTTGTGAATGTTGAACTACCCCCAGCCTGATATCGGGCTGGGGGTTACTACATCACTTTCTCGTTGCGAGCTTCTGTCCACGGATTGGGATTATTTATGTCGTCGTTATGTCGGTAGGCAAGGTACTATATAGGTATTATGTTAGAGGGTGCTCCAAAACAATTTGCGTCGGCGGAAGAGGAAGTGCAATATCTGCGCGAGCGGATTGCGGTGCGTGAACGGGAGATGTTGGGACGGACACCAAATGTCGATCATTTTGATCGCGATACTGTAGCGCGACAAGAGCTGCGGGAGTATGGGCTGTTCACACCAAGGGTAGTGCTGACTGGTGAACGCATTATGGACGGTCATGAATTATCAGCCCAGATACAATATATCGAAACGGCGCACAATCCAGTTGATGAAATTGTGGCTGTCGCTTTTGAAAAAGGAATTCGCAATGCACTGACGCTCCTCGAGAAAGTTGATAATGCCTATGTAGTTGATGAAGTACATAGGCAGTTGATCGAACACATTAGCAGTGGTGGTGGGGTGCAGGATCTAAAGGAGGGGGTACCACCGTGGCAGATTATGCACTTGGCGTTATTTGAGATTACGATGCCGGAACTGAAAGGTACCAATGATCATGAATATCAGCTGGCAGATTTGGTCGGCATGATGGAGCAGCTGTTTGCCGGTATGCGATCAATTAGTGGGCATGATAAAAATCAACATTTCGTGCTCGAGGTTGCGGTAGCAGACAAGAGTGACGATATTGTTTTCTATGTAGCTGTACCACACGAATATGTAACGCTTTTTGAAAAACAAACACTGTCGCTTTTTCCACACGCGGTTATCACGGCTCAGGTCCATGACTATAATATATTTGTTGATAATGGTACGAGTGTAGTGACTGACGTTACCCTAAAACGTCATGGTATCTATCCACTGCAAACACACGAAAATTTTTCGTCTGATCCCCTTGCTATCATCCTAAACGCCTTTTCAAAAATTGAACGTGAGGGTGGCGGAGCAGCGATTCAATTTGTCGTGCGCTATCCTAAAAACGACTACCGCCAAACCTATCAAGACATCATCAAGCGAGTCGAAAAAGGCATGAAGTCAAAAGAGGCAATCTCGCGCAGTACTCTCGCGGGGGCGTTTACGGCATCAATTGGTGATTCCGTCTCAGAATTATTTTTTGCAAAAGCAAAAAAAGAAGGTGAATACGAGCAATCCAAAGAAGTAGATCACACAGCAGTCGAAGTTTTCAAGGAGAAAATCAAGTCACAGATAGTCGAGGTAAATATCAGGATTGCGGTGTCAGCCACCGAGGCGCACAGGGTCGGTCAAATTTCCAGCGAAATCGAAGCGACCTTTAATCAGTTCGCACACATAGACGGTAATCGGTTTACGTTCTTTACGCACAAAGGGCGCGCATTGCTCGCTGCTCAGAAAGCTTTTTCATTCCGAGAATTTAATTCAAAAACTGTTTTGCCGCTGTCACTGACTGAACTGTCCTCCGTCATCCATTTTCCTGGTAACGGCATCACCTCGTCGCCACAGTTCAAGCAATCAGGCGCCACTACGGCTGCAGCGCCGAATGATATTCCAAATGAGGGGACGCTGCTCGGAATTAACAAACACCGTAACAGTGAGCGGGAAATTTTCATGACCGCACAAGATCGCATGCGTCATTTCTACATTATTGGACAAACCGGTACTGGTAAATCAGTGTTTCTTAAAAACCTTATCATCCAAGATATTTTACGGGGTGACGGTGTCTGTATGATAGATCCGCACGGGACAGACATTGTGGACGTGCTCGGGGCGATACCACCCGAGCGCGAGAAAGACGTTATTTATTTCGATCCGTCGAATCTCGATCGGCCGATTGGGCTTAATATGTTGGAGTATGACGAGACGAAACCCGAACAGAAAACGTTTGTCGTTAACGAACTGTTTTCGATTTTCCAAAAATTGTACGGGGGGAATCCGGAATCAATGGGACCAATGTTCGAACAGTATTTCCGTAATGCGACGTTGCTCGTTATGGAGGATCCTGAATCGGGGAATACCCTGATGGATATCAGTCGCGTGATGGCAGACAGCAAATATCGGCGGATGAAATTAGAGAAAGCCAAAAATCCAGTTGTCGTCCAGTTCTGGCGCGAGATCGCGACCAAAGCCGGGGGAGAGGCTTCGCTTGAAAATATCGTGCCGTACATCGTGTCTAAATTCGACGTCTTTACGGCGAATGATTACATGCGACCGATTATCGGGCAACAAAAATCAGCGTTTAATTTTAGGCAAATAATGGACGAACGCAAGATTTTACTCGTCAATCTATCAAAGGGACGGCTGGGTGAAATAAACGCCAACCTCATCGGTATGATAATTGTGGGAAAGTTATTGATGGCCGCGTTGTCCCGGGTTGATAACGAGGCCATGGATTTTCCACCATTTTATTTACACATCGACGAATTTCAAAATGTCTCGACCCCATCGATTGCCTCGATATTATCTGAAGCGAGGAAATATAAATTATCGCTCACTATGGCGCACCAATTTATTGCACAACTCGATGACGACATCAAAGATGCGGTTTTTGGTAACGTGGGTTCGATTGCTGCCTTCAGAGTAGGCTCCGAGGACGCACAGTTCCTCGAACACCAATTCAACCCGGTCTTTACCGCTTCGGATCTCATGCAGGTACCAAATCGTAACACCATGATCCGGATGCTCGCAAATGGCACCCCGACCAAACCATTTAGCCTCGCCACCATGGCCCCATTCCCGACCGATCATGCGCGTATCAATGACCTAAAAGCCCAGAGCGCTGCCCGCTTCGGTCGCCCCCGCGCCGAAATCGAAGCCGAAATCGCCGCTCGTTATGTGAAGGAACCCGTCGTAATGCCACCGCTTGGTGATATGATGTAGGGAATAAATGTATGTCCGAAAAGTTTGTAAATAACATCCCTGGCAAGTTTGAGTCACCCGACTCAGATATTGAAGAGATTAATTTTGCTGATGAAACTGAGTGTAACAATTTTGTTGTAAAATTTAAGCAAGAAGTAACAGATGCCAGTGAACTAGCCAGAACCCACTTGAGGCGTTATCAATTAGGTGAAACTTGGGATCGGGCAGGATATAGAGCCAGAGGTTTACAAGCGGCAGCTATCGCCCAGGCAAACTTTGCAGGAATTTTTAAAAAACAAAGCAGTAAATTATTAAAGATTATAGAGCTAAATAAATACGAATCAGAGGAAAAAATTGATACTTCTATATATGAAAATAAACTAACAGAGACAATTGAAAGAATTAGGCAACAAATCGACGTTATACATAGTTGCGTTGATGAATCAATAAAGATGACTGAAGCCGACCCCTTAATTTCTGATAAAGAACAGTTAGAAGTTTTAAAACAAAATAATTTTGAGATTTCACATGAAGCTAATGCAGGATCTGAAAGCCAAAAAGATGACCTAATGAGAAAAATTAATGACTGTCTCAATGAAAATAGTCAAAAAATTCCTCGTATACTAAATCTGAATAGTAATCAGTTGCACAATGCTATTAGCAGACAGCGCTCCATTCTTATTAATCTTTATAAGGTTGTTCAACAATATGTCACCGAAGAATCAGATTTAAATATTCTCACTAAAAAATTAAAAAATATTGAAAAACATATTGATGTTGATATTGAAATATTAAATAATTTAGTAAGCACACTTCAAGAAGAAGATGAGATGGTACCATCTCCAACACAAGAAGTACCGCTTATAGTTTCAAATAAAAATTATAATAATGTTCCTAATTTACTCCGTCCCATACCTACAGCTGATGAAAAGTTGTCAATTCCTCAGCCAATACGGGTTTTGTCTTCTGAAGAAAGAATATATTCGTCTGATGAAATGTTTGCTGATTTGGTACAGCAGGCTGAAACAATTTTTCAGGAGGTCAATCGATTACCAGCGAGGTTCCCTGAAAATGAGCACCAGACTATAAATGCGATGTTTGATAACTTGCGTCGTATGAGCGATCGTTTTAACGACCCTTTGAACAAAGATGATAAGTCTCAGCAGTTAGTTTTAGTAGATAAAGTGGTGCAAAGTATTACAGATCATGTTACAAATTTAAAAAATGAGTATAACGCGCAAAAAATTTCTGCCCCAGAATCAGGTCATCTGTCAGTAGTACCTGAAGAAAGAAAAAAAGTATCGCTTGAAACAGTTCTTGTTCCTCTGCAAAAAGCAGAAGCTGAGTTAAAAGAGGCTCTGATACGAAAGATTAAGTTTGAACACGCAGATCGGACTGGGCAGTTTCCACACCAGGGAGAATATGCAGATTTTGTCAAGGGTATTGATGCTGATTATCGAGACGCTTCATTAAATTATAAAGCTGCATTAGTTGCTGCCGACCGAGTTCTAGGAGAAAAAATAGTTCTGCTCTCAAGAGAGCGGATTGCGGCGACAGAAAAAGTTACCCAGGAAGAGCTAGCAAGCACTTTAAGAAAGCGTATTAGAAATGCAGTTAAAATATTAGCGTTGGGGATAGGTTTGGCCGCTGTTCCAGCAGCACTTGGTGACGGCACGGCTGCCGAAGCACCATCAAGGGCTACAACTATCCAAGGGTTTGATACCTTGCCAGGACAACCAGGTCATTTTCGTATTACAAATATCCCTCAGTCGCAGACTGCTCCGGTGCGTGTTTTGCAGCCTCATATTATAAGTGTGCCTTCATTTGAGAAGCTTGTTGACATAGATACAGATCCAATGATGCCGAGTGATCCGCTCACACCGCAACTCAACCCGACCCAGACTGGGGCGGTGGCGGCCAGTACAAATGAATCAATGATGACAGAGCCAACTTTAACCTATCCCGCAGAGTCGTCAGTCATTCCTGCGTTTGCAAGTCCGTGGAGTGAGGTATTGGCGGTGTCGCCTGATCTAAATATGACTGACACGATAGTTCCGGCAGCGGAAGCTGCCATGCCTGAAACTTACAGTATGACAGCTTTTGATGAGGGTGAAAATTTGTGGACGATTGCAATGGGTGAGACTAGGGTGGGTATGCTTAGGTCGCTTACTGATGCAACAGCAACTGAACGGATAGCTGTTTGGGAACATGTCCGAGAGCAGATTGATCGTGATGAAAATTTGCGGATCACTCTGGGATTTACTACGGACGCGGATACGTTAGTGTACCCAGTTCCGCTTGATATGCTTGACGCTCTTTTTGCCGAGACCTTAGTACATGTACGTCTGGGAAACACACCGGTTGCAGTCGAATCGAATAATACAATCCCCGCAACCGATATTAACTTGATTGGCGGTACGGGGGAATCGGGGAGTTCTGTTAGTGGGGACGATATACCGCGTGTCGAATCAGGATTGAATGCAGGCACACCACTGTCGGTCGCTGATACCGAGAAATATATTGCTAATTATCACGAGGGCGCAGACGGTTTCAAAGACCGTATGGAAGATTGGGTAAAAAAGAAGCTGGGTGTTCATGCAGTTAAAGAGCACCGTTTTTTATCGTGGCTTAGTGCGGAGCAATTTCAGGACCCGTACAAAGTTCTGCACTCATTATCTGTGGGTGAAGTCCTGTCGATTGATACTATGAGTAGTTCAGCGCGGGATGCAAAGTTGGCGAGTATGCATATAACACCCGCCGGCTTTGCTGCGGTAGTTGGTATATTAAGAGATTCAGATAAAAATCCGACGTTAGCCACGAGCAAAGACGATATGGTTGCAATAAGGTTTACACAGATTTTTATTCAAGACATTAAATAAAAATCATAAATTTAAACGTATGAATCCATTAACACAACTTGTTGCCACCCTCCGTAGTGAGCTAGGTATTACCAATAGTACCGATGCTGGGAGTAACGAAAATATTGCCGAGTTGGAACGGGTGGTTATGGAGGGGGCGGTCAGTACGTTTTTGGCGACAGAGGGTGTGCTCACTGCCTCAACGTTTGTTGATTGGGTGGAACACAATGAGACCAATCCTGATTTGATGACAGCGGTATTTGAAACATTCCCGACATTGCTACCGATTGTCCAGGCGGAACTACAAAGTGTGATTGACGCAACCAAACAGACAGTACTTGGCGAGTAATACACAGGTTCGAACTAGCAATAGTGTCCACAGAAAAATTTAAAATGGTATGATGCATAACATATGGCACACGGTGATAGTTCTTTGGGAGGAGGAGTAAACGCGCAGTTTGATTTTAATTCAAATGCCGGCGTTTTAGTTGTATTAAGCGCTATCCGCGGGAGTACACTTTCCATGAGCGAACGCAATGAATTGCGTGACCTGGTATTTTCGTACAGTAACGGTGGCGGTGACCCCGCTATTAAAACTTTGCTCGAAGAGCGTCTAGCAGCACTTGGTATTACTCCAGAAAGTGCGGTAGCAAAGGTTTCCGTCAAAGAAGAATTAACGGCAGTCGCAACCCCGCGTTACGCTCCTGGTTTTGCTTCTGGTCGACCAACTCCAGTGTTCGTTGCGGGTACTCTTACACCACAACCGGCCGCCGCGCCGGTCGTAATCACTCGAACTCCACCGGTAGCTCCAGCACCGATCGTACCGTCTGCCTCCGCTCCTATTCCTACACCAACCCCCGAAACAAATAATATCGAATTAAGAAAGCCCACCCCGGCTACTGTTGTTGTACCCCCGATCCCACCACGCCTCGTGCCATCACCTGCGTCAGTGCGAGAAGTCGTCACAATTAAACCGCCGGTACGGCTGTCAGTTCAGTCAGACGTAGTGCCCGTACCGCTGCCAGTTCCGGTACCACCAATTACCCCCGTAATGCCATTGCAGCGTTCAGTCCCCGTTATCTCGGTAACACCTGCGTCAGAAACACCGACTGCTCCAGCAGCAGCGCCAGCGTCTGCACCTGCTGCGGATACCTCACCGGCAACAGCAGTACGATTAGAACGCATTCGTCAGATTAAGTCTGAGGTTAATAGTCAGGTAGGGAACCCTGTGAATTTGGTAGAAATAAATCCTACTGTTGGTCGGGAATACATGACAGCGCTCCTCGAAGCAATGAAGCTTTTGAGTAGTGCTGGTGAAGCGGAATCAGAGCGCGCTATGGCCCGTCTCGAAACAGTCTACGTTGAAGTGCAGAAAATTATTGCGGGAAACACAACGACTGCGCCAGCTGCGCCCCCAGTGTCGGCACCGGTGCCAATGCCGGACAGGGCACCATACCTACCAGTCGCTCCGGTAGTCCCAATGGAACCCCTCCCTCCAGTACCTGTTGTCCCGACAGCAAGTGTTTGGCAAGAAACCCAGACAGCACCAGTCCCTAGGGTTGCAGAGCAAATTTCGGTACCGCTCCCACCTACACCTACACCTACACCTACATCATCTCCACTGCAGTCTGTGGCAGCGGCGAGTATACCGCTCCGGTCGTTATCTGAGCTACCAACAGCAGCTGATGTGAACAGTGCCACAGCCGGAGGTAATCCACTTTTGACCAAAGAGGTCGACGCTGGTTTAAATCAACTTTTATCTGAGTGGGCTATTTTCAAAAAGAGTGGTTTATTTGGTACTGGCCCCGGTGGCACTTTGCACCCGCTGTTTACAAAAATTGGTCCCATGTTGATACCGCTAATTTTAGCAGGTCGTTTTGAGGGAGCAACCCAGGAAATCAAACAGAGTATCACTGACTATATGAACGGTTGGCGTTATGAACAGGGAATTGTCTATGAAAAAGATGAAACTTTCGAACACTATCTCCGGAGAGTCATCAGACATATCATTGATTTGCAAAATAAGAAACGTGGTACATAATTGGGCATATGCCAGATCATCATGCTGTGTTGTATATAGGCGATAGTCTCGCTACTACGTCAATTGATGTTACTGCACTTAAAACCATCACAGAACTGGAAATAATGCGTTTGCCAGTTTTATCGATTGGAGCAGTGCGTCAACTAATCATGTCTGCGTACGTGCGACCGTTTGAACGGCCCACCAAGACCATCGTACTTGAAGTCGGACAGATTGCGCCCGAAGCCCAGCAAGCCCTCCTCAAGGTACTCGAAGAGCCGCCCGCAACCACAAAGTTTATTTTAGTTATGCCGTCAACCAAGGGTTTGCTAGCGACAGTATTGTCCCGACTGTTTGTGGTAGAAAATACCCAGGCATCAGCGCCAGGTGCAACATCAGCTCTGGATACTTTTATGGCGCAAACGTATAGTGAGCGAATAAATACGATTTCTGATATAGCCAAAGCAAAAGACAGCGCTGAGTTTGAGGTGTTGTCGCGAGAGCTCGCCCTCTGGCTCGGACTCCATCCGGCACTACCGGCCCAGGTTCAAGCGCGATTACACGATTGGCTTTTGGTCCTATCTAACCGCGGCTCTTCTAAAAAAATGCTCTGGGAAGATATTGCGTTGGTGCTGCCGGTGTTGCCAACGCGACCGGTGGTTTAGGTTCGGGGTAAGTGGTATACTGAGCATTAATATCATTAGATTTTATTTACTATGGATCAAACATACGAACAAAGCCTCAAAGACGTAGTCCTCTGGCTCCAAAAAGAACTTTCCACCATCAGAACAGGACAGGCGACACCGGTTTTGCTCGATAGTGTCAAAGTCGAAAGTTACGGTACGTATATGCCCTTGCAACAGGTCGGCTCAATCGGGGTTGAAGATGCTCGAACCTTACGTATTTCGGTCTGGGATGCCAGTCAAGTAGCCGCTATCGAGCGGGCTATTCGCGATGCTGATTTAGGAGTTTCGGTTTCCAGTGATTCAGCTGGAGTACGCGTAGTATTTCCCGATCTCACTACTGACCGCCGAATGCAATTGGTAAAGTTGGCAAAAACTAAACTCGAAGACGCTCGCGTATCAGTTCGCGCCGTGCGTGATGAAGCCATGAAGGGGATTGAGACAGCCCTAAAAGCCAACGAAATTACCGAAGATGATAAACATACCCAACGTGAGAAAGTACAAAAGAGCGTTGACCTCACTAACCGCACGCTCGAAGCTCATTTTGAGAAAAAAGAACAAGAGATTGCAAAGTAATTTTTTAGTACCTAAACACAATCTATGATTACCGTCCTTATTTTTCTCGCCGTTCTCTTTGTACTAATTTTGGTACATGAGTGGGGACATTTTATTACTGCCAAATTAACCGGGATGCGGGTTGATGAATTCGCTATTGGGTTCCCGCCCAAATTATTTTCGTGGAAACGAGGAGAGACCGAATACAGTTTAAACGCACTCCCGATTGGTGGTTTTGTTCGGATTTACGGTGAAGACCCAACACAGGTAGCTGCAGCGAGCGCTGATTCTGCTCGGGCTTTTGGATCGCGACCAAAATGGGCGCAAGCGATTGTCCTAGTGGCTGGGGTGACAATGAATGTGGCGTTTGCCTGGTTTTTATTTGTGATTATGCTCACCACCGGTGTCCCGACCCAGGTTGAAGAGCAGGCAGCGACCGCAGAAGCCAAAATGGTCGTGTCGGGTATTTTACCCAAGAGCCCCGCTGATGGAACCCTGATTCCCAATTCCATAATCATCTCTGCCCAGGCCGGCGAAGATACACTAATCAGTATCAAACCCTCAACCTTTAGCGAATTTATGTCTACCCACGCAGACACGCCGGTAACTATTGGATACACAGGCAGTGACGGCGAAATCAAGTCTGTCGCGGTCACTCCAAAAAAAGGTTTGATTGCTGCCTCACCAGAACGAGCGGCAATTGGTGTTCAGCTCAGTTATGTCGAAGTAGTAGCGCGACCGTTTGGTGAGGCTATAGTTGAGGCTGGGCAACTGACTGTTGCTTCAACACTCGCTATTACTAACGGGTTATGGGATTTAATCAAAGGAGCATTTGCCGGCACTGCTGATTTTAGTCAGGTGGCTGGTCCAATTGGGATTGTGAATTATGTGGGGGACGCTGCTGCGGTTGGATTTACTTCGCTCTTGTATTTCACGGCGATTATTTCCTTGAACCTTGCTGTTATCAATCTCTTACCAATTCCAGCGCTTGATGGGGGGCGCTTGGTATTTGTAGCCATTGAAGCCGTAACCAGACGACCGATTCCACCGGTTTGGGCAGCGCGAGTAAACCTCGCGGGCTTTGCCTTTTTGATGCTGCTTATGATTGCGGCGACCATCGGAGACATTTATAAACTCTTCTAGAACATCCACAAATAGCACATTTCTTCGTTGCGACTGCGGTAAAATAATGTTCACCGTACAGTCGTACGGCTCCCATTATTTTCCTTGCGCGCATCGAACTGTATCTATTTCTGAATGTCCCGCTGAATCCGCATCCTAGCCACAATAATATTTTCTATTTTATTTAGCCAGATAGAAGAGCGTGTGCTACACTTTTGATTATGTTTTTTGCTCACCATCATAGCTGTCCCGTGGGGTATATTTTAGCGTTCAGCCCTTTAATTTTTAATTAATCTATTTATGCGACAATCACATTTATTTACCAAGACGAGAAAAGAAGCACCGGCTGATGAGGTGGCAAAAAATGCGCAATTGTTGATTCGTGCTGGGTACATCGGTAAAGAAATGGCCGGAGTGTATTCGTATTTGCCACTAGGGTTGCGTGTCGTCGAAAAAATTAAGCAAGTTGTTCGGGAGGAGATGAATGCGATCCAGAGTCAGGAACTCATTATGACCGCGCTTCAACGTAAAGAATTATGGGAGAGTACCGGACGCTGGGATGATAGTGTGGTCGACGTTTGGTTTAAATCAGAATTAAAAACCGGCGGGGAAGTTGGCTTTGGTTGGAGTCACGAAGAACCGATTGGGGAGATGATGAAGAATTATATTTCCAGTTATAAAGATTTGCCGATTTCAGTCTATCAATTCCAAACAAAATTACGCAATGAGATGCGCGCCAAAAGTGGCGTCATGCGTGGGCGCGAATTTGTGATGAAGGACATGTATTCTTTTTCAGCTGATGAGGCGAGTCATCTAGCCTATTATGAATCAACAAAACCCGCCTACATGAAGGTATTTGAACGTTTAGGAATCGGCGACGATACGTATGTAACGTTCGCCGCCGGTGGTGCGTTTACAAAGTTCTCACACGAATTCCAGACAATTTGTGACGCTGGTGAAGACGTTACCTACATCAATAGGGAACGAGGAATTGCTATTAATGAAGAAGTGTTAAATGACGAAACGTTGGCGAGTCTTGATATAACCCGAGACGAACTGACTGCAACGAAAACTGCTGAGGTGGGGAATATTTTCAACTTTGGGCAGCAAAAAGCCACTGATCTCGGGCTTACTTTCACCAACAACGAAGGGGTAGAGACTCCGGTCTGGATGGGGTCGTACGGTATTGGTGTCACACGCCTCGTTGGTGTACTGGTTGAAAAATTTGCGGACGACAAAGGTATCGTGTGGCCGGAATCAGTAGCCCCTTTTATGGTCCATTTAGTAGCGCTCAACACTGACGACGCTGAAGTTCGCGATTATGCGGAGGGTGTCTATAGTTCGTTTAAAGATCGGGGTATCGAAGTGCTATTTGACGACCGCGATGCTAGGGCAGGTGAAAAGTTTGCCGACAGTGATTTGCTCGGAATGCCGTACCGAGTAGTGGTAAGTAAAAAATTAAAAGAATCCGGTCAATTTGAGGTAGTAACTCGCCAGAGTGGCTTGATCCGAATGCTGACCGAAGAGGAACTCTACGCCGACTTCACTGGCGAATAACCAGGAGATCCCAAAACCACCTCAGCTTTAGCTGAGGTGGTTTGTAATTATGCCCGTAGTTAAGAATCCTGGTTCTATAATCTCTCAAAGACAAGGCGACCAGAAGGGTAGGCAGGAGCCGTACGGGCTGCTTCTTACAGAAACTGTTCAGGTTGTCGCTATTTTTCTAAAATAGCTGGCAACCTCTTGCGAAAGTCCCCCCAGACTTTCTCACGGTGACAATCACCCGCCGCAGGAAACGCAGTATTTGAGGATTATAGGGACAGGTGCTATTTTGTTAATAAACCCATTCGTAGTAGAATGTGGGACTGTATGAGTCTACTGTCGCGCACGTTTGGAAAAATTTTGAACTCGGTATCAACTGATATTGGGATTGATTTGGGTACCGCCAATACATTGATTTACGTGAAGGGGAAGGGGATCATTTTAAATGAGCCAACGATAGTAGCAATTAATAAAAAAACGGGACAACTAGTGGCTGTTGGGAACGAAGCGCGAGCGATGCAAGGGCGCACCCCGACACACATCGAAGTCGTGCGTCCTTTGGTTGATGGGGTTATTTCTGATTTTGAAGTGACCGAAGAAATGCTCGGGTATTTGATTGCCAAGGTCCGGAGTGAGACGAGGACACTCATAGCCCCACGGGTATTGATTGGGGTACCGTCGGGGATTACTAATGTGGAAATGCGCGCAGCCCGTGATGCAGCGCGCAATGCCGGGGCACGCGAAGTATTCCTGATTGAGGAACCGATGGCAGCAGCTATTGGTGCAAAATTGCCGGTCAACAAAGCCATTGGTAATATGATTATTGATATTGGTGGCGGCACCACCGATATTGCCGTGATTGCACTGTCAGGCATTGTGGTGGCCAAAAATCTGCGGATTGCCGGAGATCATCTTAGTAGTGCCATCTCGACGTATATCCGAGACCAGTTCAAAGTCTACGTGGGTGAGAAAACAGCCGAAGACGTCAAAATTGCCTTGGCCGCCGTCGAACACAAAGATGGAGCCAAAGAACACATCATTCGCGGTCGAGACGTGATGACTGGATTACCCCGAGAGGTAGTCGTCACCGACAGTGACGTGCGCGACGCGATTGCGCCGCAGGTTGATATGATTGTCGAAGCGGTACAGGCTGTCCTCGAGCGGACTCCACCTGAGGTCATGGCCGATATTATGCAGCGGGGAATTCATCTCTCTGGCGGTGGAGCCTTGATTCCGGGACTCGCTGCTCTCCTCCAAGAAGTCCTTGAAGTACCAGTGATTGTGGTGCCAGATCCGCTGCGAGCGGTTGTGCGCGGGGCAGGTATTGTAATTGAAAATCTAGCTTTGTATGAAGACATCCTCATTGATAAAGAAGGCGAACTCTCGCCGCATCTCACTGATTAGACGTGCCTTTCTGGTACTTGCTATCTGCGTTTTTCTGACGTTGCTATTTGTGCTAACATCAGTCCTCCTCCGAGGGGCTGCCGCCGTTGTCTGGTATCCATTTGATGTGGTGCGCATTTGGATTGCCGAATCGGGGAGCTCGTTGCCACAATATCTCCGTGAACGTAATACACTTTTGGCGGAACTGGAATCATACAAAATAATTGACGCCACTACCCAGGGTAATGAAAATACTATTACGAAACTCCAGATTGAGAACGATGCATTCCGAGCCCAGCTCGGCGCCGTGCCAGATAAAAGACTACTCGCTCGGGTGGTAGGGAGACCAAATCAGCTGCCGTACGATATGTTAATGCTCGATCGAGGCAGCGAACATGGAGTTGTAGAAAATGCTCCAGTTTTTATTGGACGTGATCAAGTGATTGGTTTTGTGTCGACCGTGCGTAAGACAACGTCGCTCGTCACATTGGTTACCACTCCTGGCTTTACCGCCTCAGCATATGTGTTTGGACCCAATATATATACAGTCACTGAGGGTATGGGCGGCGGTATATTACGGGTGCGGGTGCCGCAGGGGATTGTGCTTAAGCCTCGTGACCTGGTAGTTTTGCCGGCAATTGATTCGGGGGTGTATGGGGAGGTTGTAACTGTAGAAACGGCAGCCACTCAACCCGAACAGTACGGGTATGTGACAAAAGCAATCTCACTCCAGAGTCTATATTATGTTACCGTTGGACATGAGCCAATGATTACCCGCGATTTTGCAGAGACAGAGGCTCTTGTTTCTCGGATTACGAGTGATTTATTTACGGTCGCGATACCGCCAGAACTACTAGTTGTGCCAGAAACATACATCAGTACGAGTTCAGCAACGTCTGGTTCAGCCACTTTGATCCCTCGTGAGCGTCCCCAAGCGACGTCTACAGTACCTACAACCTCAAATCCTTTGGTAATATGACAACCAGACAATTTTTTACCCGCGTTATTAGTTTCCTCTGTTTGCTGGTGGCGTGGTATCTAGATGTGTGGTGGCTCGGGAGTATTCTTTTGCTTTGGCACTGCTATCATTATCGGGCCTATGAAGTCATTGTGCTGGGTATTCTCATTGATGTGCAATTTACTACTGGGCTTACTGTCCCTTGGTACACCCTTGGTTTCAGCAGTGCGCTGCTCTTTAGTGAAAGTTTAAAACCTTTACTGCGTACTAATAAGGTTACTCATCTATGAAATGGCGTTCACGATCAAAACGAATTGTTGATCTCGATGAAATTTTGCTTGATGCATCGAACCTACCGTCATTTAATACGGGGAGACTTGAAGGGAAGCGTGAACTTCCAATTCGCGCCCGCAATGTATACGTGATTGGAATATGTTTTAGTTTGATTGCCCTCATATTCATTAGTAAGATATATACACTCCAAATTAGTCAAGGCGCTGAATATCTGGCAATCAGTGATAACAATAGTGTCAACAGTAGTGTCATAATTGCCGAACGAGGAGTAGTGTATGATCGCAATGGAGAGATGTTGATTTGGAATGAACACGATAATCAAAAACAGTATGATTTTCCCGTTCGAGCCTACACCGATAGGCTTGGCCTCGGGCAACTAATAGGTTACGTCAGTTATCCGCAACGTGATAAACGTGGTTACTATTACCGGACCGAGTACCTCGGTCGGACCGGAGTTGAAAGTGCGTTTGAGTCAACCCTGCGGGGTACAAATGGTAAAAAAATTGTTGAGGTCGATGCGTTGGGTAAAATTGTCGGTGAACACGCCGTCGCTAACCCCGTACCCGGAGCGCCCCTGACGTTATCAGTTGACGCTGGTTTATCAGAAGCAATGTATCAAATCATCTCGACCAGTAGCGCCCAGGCGGGCTTTCGTAGCGGGGCTGCTGCAATTATGGATATCCATACCGGTGAAATTTTAGCCATGACGAGTTTCCCGTCGTATGATCCTGAAGTAATGGCCGATGGCGACAATACCACGCTGATCAATGAATATAATCATGATGACAGGTTGCCGTTTTTAAATAAAGTAGTCAGCGGGGTCTACACCCCCGGATCAATCGTCAAGCCCTTTGTGGCGTACGGGGCACTGAATGAAAAAATTATTGATCCTATGAAAGTCATCGTTAGTACCGGTAGAATTGTTGTACCAAATCCTTATAACCCGGCGCAACCATCATATTTTAACGACTGGCGCGCTCATGGTCCCATGACGATGCGCGAAGCTATTGCGTTTTCATCAAACGTGTATTTTTATATTATCGGTGGCGGGTTTGGTGATCAGCCGGGGCTGGGTATCACACGGATGAGTAATTATTTTAAATTATTTGGTATGGGTACAACTACGGGCATTAATCTGGCGACTGAGCAGGCGGGGGTCGTACCAACTCCAGACTGGAAACAAAAAACATTCGACGACGATTGGCGATTGGGCGATACCTATTTTTCAGCTATTGGTCAATACGGTTCACAAGAATCTCCGCTACAGATGCTCCGGGCGTATGGGGCACTTGCCAGCGGTGGCACTTTGATTACCCCGCACGTGATCAAGGGGCACGTAGGCAGTTCAACTGACATCGGACTAAACCCGGCGTATTTAAAAATTATTTACGGGGGCATGCGTAAAACGGTGATTTTGCCCGGTGGTACCGCGCGTGGCCTGGAACGCAAAGACGTCGCTATCGCTGCAAAATCAGGTACTGCTGAAATCGGTGCCGGAAACGCGTACGTGAACTCTTGGGCTGCCGGTTTCTGGCCGTACGAAAAACCCCAGTACGCGTTTATTTTAATGATGGACAAAGCTCCACGGAGTAACGCTTTGGGGGCGACTCGCATCATGGGTAAAGTATTTGATTGGATGGCCGAGAACAGACCCGCCTACATTACACCAAGCAAAAACGCCAGTAGCACCCCCGAGTAATCCCCGGTTGACCGCACGCCATTTGCGCGTATAATTGACAACGAATTAACTTTGCATATGAATGATCAACAATCTTATTTGACCGCCGAAAAGTTTGACGAGCTAAAGAAAGAACTCGACCATCTAAAAACCGTTCGCCGCAAAGAAGTGGCCGAATCACTGGAATACGCCCGCAGCCTAGGTGATCTCTCTGAAAACGCCGAGTATCAAGAAGCTCGCGATATGCAAGGAGCCATCGAAGAACGTATTGGCCATTTAGAAAAAGTTATCAAGGAAGCCAAAATCGTCGCTCACGATAAAAAAGGCGACGTAATTGTGCTCGGATCAACTCTCACTATCCAAAAAGACAAAGACAAAGACAGTCACACCTACACCATCGTCGGAGCCGAAGAAGCCAACATTCACGAAAAGAAACTATCCTACCTCTCACCACTAGGCGAAGCACTGATGGGAAAAATTAAGGGAGACGAGTTTACGTTCGAGACGCCGGCAGGGAAGCAAAAGTATAAAGTTTTAAAGGTTGAGTAGGGAGGGGTGAAAGTCCAAAATCCATCACCTGTTTCGTTGGGTGGTAAAAAATTTTGTTCAATGTGCAGAAAGCACACCTAGCAATATTTTTTACCACCCGCCTCGCATCTGAAAGAATTTTGAACTTCCATCGGTGACTTAGAGTTAAATGAAACAATAAAAACCGGCCGCATTTGCGGCTGGTTTTTGTTTGCGTAAGTCTCGGAATAGACTTACTCAAATAGATGGAGTTCTAGGCGCAGTGCCAAAAATACTACGAGGCGTATTTAATATACGTTGAGTGGTATTTTTGATACTGCAACAACGAAATACGCTATTTGCGTAAGTTGCCGTTACCCGCTAATATACTCAAATGTCTACACACGATGAACTACTGAACGAACGGCGCAAAAAGCGGGATGTGCTTGCTGCGGCGGGGATGAATCCGTATACGGCGACGACCAAACCAACTCACCAAAATAAGGAGGTTCTGGCCAATTTTACTGAACTCGTTACGTCTGCTTCTACCATCACGATTGCCGGGCGGGTAATGGCGCTGCGTCTCCATGGGGCACTGGCGTTTGCGGATATTTTTGATGGTACGGCCCGCGTGCAGGTGATGTTGACAAAAGAGAATGTTGGTGACGAGTTGTTTGATTTATTTGTGGCCACGATTGACGCGGGGGATTTTGTTGAAGTGACAGGAATCGCTTTTGTCACTAAACGCGAGACTCAGGCGATTCAGGCGAAAGAGTGGCGTGTGCTGACCAAATCGCTCGCTCCCATGCCAGCTGAGCACTTTGGTATCAAAGACGAAGATATACGCTTCCGCAAACGATACCTAGATTTATTGCTTGATGACGAAGCCCGCTCACTGTTTGTTCAGAAAGCCAAATTTTGGGAAGTGACCAGGCGATTTATGGTGGATCACGGTTTCCTTGAAGTAGAGACACCAACCCTCGAAGTGACTACTGGCGGAGCCGAGGCACGTCCTTTTGCTACTCATCACAACGATTTTGATATGCCGGTCTTTATGCGTATCTGTATTGGTGAACTGTGGCAGAAGCGCCTAATGGCCGCAGGCTACCCCAAGACCTTTGAAATCGGTCGCGCTTATCGTAATGAAGGCACCAGTCCCGAACACCTGCAAGAATTCACCAATTGTGAATTCTACTGGGCCTACGCTGATTATCGTGACGGTATGGCCTTTGTCCGTGATTTGTACCGTACCATTGCCCTCGAAGTCTTTGGTACCACCAAATTCGAGATGCGTGATCATTCCTTTGACCTCGCTGATGATTGGGTTGAAATTGATTACGTCGATACTATCCGCGAAAAGACCGGAATTGATATTCTGACTGCTACAGTGGGGGAGATGGAGGCCAAGTTAGCTCAGCTCGGTGTTAAATACGACGGCACAAATCGTGAGCGTTTGACCGATACCCTCTGGAAATACTGCCGCAAACAAATTGCTGGTCCGGCGTTTTTGGTAAACCACCCGAAACTCGTGGCGCCACTGGCCAAGACCCGTCCCGGAACTGAGACAGTGGAAATGTTCCAGCCAATTATCGCCGGTAGCGAAGTCGGTCGTGGCTACAGTGAATTAAATGATCCTGACGATCAACGTGCCCGGTTTGAAGCCCAAAAGGCGTTACTTGATGCTGGTGATGAAGAAGCCATGATGGCCGACTGGGAATTCGTCGAAATGCTCGAACACGGCATGCCACCAACTTGTGGCTTCGGTTTCGGCGAACGCCTCTTTGCCTTTCTCGCCGGCAAACCCCTCCGTGAAGTTCAACTGTTTCCCCTCATGAAACCGAAACCAGAAGAGTCAGACAATAATAATTCTCCCGAATCTGACTGCATCGCCTGTGAAGGGTAAGGAAAAGGTGAGAAATTGTTAATTAATGGGATAACTTGATTAATCTTATATAATCATATATAATCTTATATATATAGTATATACGATTATGCATAACGATATTTCTAATAGATTCAAGAAAAGAATAACGGCACTCCCGAATGAAGTGCTTGTGCTTATCGATTCTGTCGATTTACTGAAAGGTAGATGGATTTCTGGTGCAAATTTAGGGACACAAACACTTGCTAAACTTAAGAAGTCTGTACTTGTTACCTCGACTGGTGCATCGACACGAATCGAAGGGTCTGAGTTGACAGACGAAGACGTCGAAAAATTAATGCGAGGGCTCTCAATGCAAAAATTGAAAGACCGCGATAAACACGAGGTGCAGGGATATTACGAAATACTCACCAATGTGTTTGATTCGTACAGAACAATACCGTTCTCTGAAAGTACTATCAAGTTTTTTCACCGTGAGCTTTTGAAATATACCGAAAAAGATGTGCTCCATCGTGGAAGTTACAAAAGCGCTGAAAATAAAGTCGCGATGTTGGGCTCATCGGGAGAAGTCTCTCAGATACTTTTTGACACGACACTAGCATGGCTCACACCGAAAGAAATGCAAGAATTAGTTGAATGGACACAAGAATCATTTCTCGAAAAGAAACACCATCCACTCCTCATCATTGCTAATTTTATAGTGGAATTTTTATTGATACACCCATTTACTGATGGCAATGGTCGACTATCTCGTATTTTTTCCAATCTACTTTTGCTACAACATGGCTATGAATACATCCCCTATGTATCACAAGAAAAATTGATTGAAGATAATAAGCCAGAGTATTATGTTGCCTTGCGTCAAAGTCAAAAGACGTTTCGAACCGAAAGTGAAAATATCGTGCCGTGGCTGACATTTTTTCTAAAGATTTTACACGAGCAATCAAAGCGAGCCATAACGTTGCTGTCAAAAGAAGAGGTCAGTAAACTCCTTTCACCACAACAAGAAATTGTTTGGAATTTTATTGCACAAACAACTGGTGAAATCACGCCACTTGAAATCCAGCATGGAACAAATGTCCCGCGTCCAACAATAAACCAAGCATTAAGTAAATTACTGACACTAAAATGGATTGGTAAAATCGGGCTAGGAAGGGCAACTAGATATATAAAAATTTAATATATACATCGAGCAGAATACAATTAAACGTCTTTGATTCCATTTAGTCTCAGTGCGAAGGACCTCATTTCCTGTTTCCAAGTGTGCACATTGTAGTAAGTATCAATAAAAGTAGCTTACTGTTAGCTATGTACTCAGTGTTCAGTAGTGTCATGCTAATCTATGTACATATGGAACCATCAAAAACCCCAGATTATTCTGGCAGCACTACAGGCACAACCATTACAAAATCAAACCTTCTCATGATCTGCGACCCCTTGTGTCGTGTGACGACATTCTCTAAAATCTTGGCTGCGGTGTTGTTTATTAGTCTACCGTTCATCGGGGCGTATGTGGGATACAAAATTGCTGTGACTGATTCGACATTATCAAGTCAGGTTCCCGTTACTCCACCTACTAAGGTATCGAACTCTACTGCCACTCCTGAAATTAAAGTTTTTAATGAAATAAATACTGATAGTATCTATTCCGTAATAGAGTCAGAAATCCCAGGGGACGGACGTGGTTATCCAGTAATGGGTCTGTATAAACAAGAGGTAGGTAAAGAGGCTGTAAAGTTTGCATCAGTCGGTGCGTATCGTGAATATCCCACTGAGTTCGCAGTGAGTCCAGATCGCAGTAAAGTAGCAGTTAGTCTTGGAACGAAATTAGATTTAATTGACATAACTACCGGCAAAAAAGAAACACTATTCACACCAAAATTTAGCATCGGCGGACGGATTGCTTTTTCATCAGATAGCACAAATCTGGCTTTTATTGATGCTTCTACACATCAGGGCTCTGATTCTGCCACTCTGTACACAGCAAATATAAACACTAAGGAAGTAACGAAACAAGTAGAAAGTACTGAGGCCTATTTTACGGATATTGATGCCTGGCGACCTGATGGCCGTATTGTGCTTTCAACAACCGCTGGCAAGGGTTGTGCACAGCCAAAATACGCTTTATTTGATCTTGCCACCAAGGAGTTGCCAGTACGAACAGATTTAGATTTCATACAGAGGAGTAATGATGGAACTTATATTTTGTCACCTATCCAGACCGACACCCCGGATGCCTGCTTGAATGTTGGAAGTATGTGTGACGGCATGTATGAAGCGACCATGCATTATCGTGTTTACGATCCACTTACCAATATCGTCCTAGGTGAGTTTGGTCAAGATAAAACTAGGATAGAGTTTGTATCTTTGTCGCCAAAAAATGATAGCGTATTATACAAAGTTCAGCCATGGCCAACTACAGAAGCTCAGTGTATTGAAGTGGCAACTGGAACCTACTATATCAAACATTTTCATGATGGTCAGATTGAAGCTGTGCCTGATATAAAAGCAAAGTTAGCGGAGTGGGGGATTGAAGGCAAGATCTGGTCACCTGACAAGACCAGTAAAACAACAGTGACTCCAAGTTACTCAATTTTATAATTTTCTCACTATTCGCCATGAGTCCCGAAAATAACAATGATCTGGTCGAGCAATTTATTTCAGTAGAGCCATCTGGCAAACTCTCTCACCCCGTAAACCAAGTTACGGCCGTATCGAAATATCTTGCGTTGCTACTGTTTATCATTCTCCCGTTTATTGGGGCGTATGTGGGGTATAGGGTGGCGGGGGAGAGAGTGGTTGAGGTTCAGTTGCCATTACATACTAATGACACAAATTTTGATGATGAAATAATCATTGAAAAAGAATTACCAACAATACCTACATCGCAATCAACATCGACAAAGAAAAACAAGTCGATTGTTTATTTTGAATGCACTTCTGTAGAAAATAATTATCCTCACGAATGCGTAAGTTATGGATTAAGTGCTACATCTTCACCAATAATTAAAAACTTAACTGAAGAGGCTATCAAACAAGGAGTAATTAGAGGTAGAACCGCTATACAGCAGGAAGTCTATACAACGAGCGACAGTAGCATGATTTATTTTACAGCTGGTATTCCCGAGTCAGATGGATGTTGTTCGTTAATTGGTTTTGACACAAAAACATTAAAATTTCATAAAGTTGATTTATATAAGGGACTTTCACATTCACGCTTCTCCAGAGACCAAAGGTACTTTGTTGCCGTTGAAGATAATATGACTATATATGTAGTTGATTTGCAAATTGAGAAAATAGTGCAACGGCAGATTCTTAAAGAGGGCAATCTTGTGAGTACAAAGTGTGGCTTTGCAGGCGATGAATATGATCTAGCTTTTAATGAGATAAAAAATGGTTTTGATTATGGTATCTTCAGTAAAAATACAGAAACAGATAATCAGTGTAAGCAAGAAAAAATTAGCAAAGGATTTATACCGATCGAGTAGGTACTAATTTTTCAGCAAATCTAAAAGCAGCGACCACTCGGTCGCTGCTTTTATTTGTTGATGACGACGTAGATTGCTTCGTTCCTCGCAATGACGAAAAAGTTTCGGTCATTTTGGTCGGAGATCAACAATCAACCGCTCGTTTTACTAAAAATACACAAACGCAAAATCCAGAGAAGAATAGCCGGTACTCTCGGAACGACTCCGCAGCGACTTTACTTGGAGCGAGGACCTAGAGAGGAGAGTAATGGCTATTCTTCGTATCTAAAATAAATAATAAATTTTGTAGTTGTTTCTTTGTGGCTGTTACTCTCGTCGTCAGTGAGATAGTACTGAAGGTATCAGGTAGAAAACTGCGCGGATAAACAGCCCAAGGAAGGGGCAGTTTACTCGCGTAAATTCGCAATATGCCCTTTGGGCATTTGCTCATTTAACTTATCCACTACTAAAATGTGCAGTGGTGGGATGAAGTGGTGTATAGTGTACGTGTGGTGGGAGATAGTGGTATACTTTAGACATAAAGCATACCGGGAAGAAAGTTCACTTGGAACTCTACCGCAACCGCTCCACAGTTTGTGGTAGGTTTCCAGGTGAACTTTTCAACTACAAATATCATGTTAATCGGCGAATACAAGCATACGTTGGACCCCAAGAAACGGCTGTCCGTTCCGTCTAAATGGCGAATGGATCTTGGGGACAAGCTTGTCGTCACGCGTGGTATTGGTAATTGTCTCTTTGTCTATCCACTGTCTGA
>JAYTKW010000034.1:0-10046 GCA_043729945.1 Candidatus Kaiserbacteria bacterium
AATGTTATGAGACTGTCGTTTTGATGTAAGGGGTTCATGTCTGTTATGTCTGATTGACTACTGCTCTGTCCGATAGTTAAAAGACACCTATATTATAAGGACATTTAGGACAGATTGCAAGGTATGGGACACTGGGCGTGTCTGCTGAATGCTCTGGTCCGCTCCAGTCTAGGCGGGCCTAGTAAGCGCGCTGCGGCGCTTTCGCCTAGAACTCTTCATACAAAAAATGAGGGCTATGTATTTGGATTTGCTGTGGTATAATATGAGTATGAATAATGCTACTACTACAGATACTCGTGTCGCTCAAGTAGCGGTTTCTTTTGCGGTGAAGTCCCGTTTGGATAATTTGGCATCGGTGACACAGCAGAGTGCTGCACACCTCGCAAATGAGGCCTTGCTGAATTACCTAGCGGAAGAGGAGGATTTTGTAGCTGACATTACTGCCGGACTGGCCGAGGCGGACGCAGGGGAGCTGGTGGATGGGGATCGAGTTATGGAATACATACAGTCACTGTGGACAGAGACACCTCTCCCCGAACCTAAACCAAATCGTGCATGAAATTAAGTTGGACAGCCCGGGCATATCGTAACCTCGCTAACATCATTGATGTGTATTCGCCTCGATAATCCACCTGCCGCAAAGAAATTAGAGGATCACATTTTCGATACTGTACGCAACACATTAACTAGCCAACCACTGCTAGGAAAAATCGGAAGGGTGGCTGGCACGCGAGAGATCGTCCTCCATTCTTCATATATTCTGATCTATAGAATAGAAAAAGAAAATATAAACATTATCTCTCTAAGGCATACCGCGCGGATTTGGCCGAAGAAGTTTTAGGCGGTGGCAGGCTGTATTGACAATGTAGTGACAGAGGTTTATCATAATTACACTATGGCTACAGATACAACAATACAAATTAGAATTGACACAAAAACAAAGCGTGAGTCTAAAAAGATATTTGCTGAGTTTGGACTCGATATGTCCAGTGCGTTGAAGCTTTTTTTACACACTACTGTACGAAATAAGTCTGTTCCCGTTGAGCTCCTAACGGTAAATGGCTACACACCAGCGTTTGAAAAAATGTTACTAGCTGAAAGCGCTGACGCTCTCAAAAACGGAAAAAGGTACACTGACCTAGACGAGCTATTTAAGGATTTGGATATTCAAAAATAATACATGCCATTGACAGTTGTCTACACGAGACGTTTTACCAAATCGCTTAAACGTGTAAAACAATTCAAAGGTTTTAAAGAATCAAAACTTGCTAATGTAATTGAAATGCTCGCAAACAGAACAAGATTGCCAGAACAGTTTAGAGACCATGCTTTAGCTGGTGACGTTTCAGGATACCGGGAATGCCATATATCTCCGGACATACTTCTCATTTATGAAATAAAAAATGATATTTTAGTTTGCTCACTTACTGATATCGGTAATCATTCACAGTTATTCTAAATAAAATTAACAATCGAATGTACCAGGGTGGACTGCCACATTATTCCATTAGCGCTGTGCGATTCGCAAAGACATTTGAAATGGACTCGGTATGTTTATGCACAATTTAGGCTGATTTTTAACGTGCTATAATGTAAAGATATATTAGGTAGATATCAGTAATGACACTATGAAGAAAAGTAAGGTGGTTAAAAAAGTGAGTGTATTGCCCGAGCGGCAGCCGGTTTTTCATGATTTGAGTCCGCAAGCCAAGCAGGCGATTGGGGCGGTGATTATGGCCGTGGTCGGGGTTTTCTTTGCGGCGGCTCTGACTGATTTTGGGGGGCTGATTGGGGGATGGACCCAGATTGCGCTCTATTGGTTGTTTGGGACGGGGGCGTATTTGGCACCCTTGGTCTGTGGGTTTTATGTGTACGCACTCCTCAACCCCCGGGACAACGAGGGGGTGAGTATGTCCAAGGTGACGGGAATTGCCTTGTTATTTATTTCGATGCTAGGATTTCTCGAGCTGTATACCGCTACCTACGGGGGGATGGTGGGTTTGGCTTTGCTCTGGCCATTGTCCTATCTATTTGGGGCGACGGTCGCGGGGGTGATGTTGTTTGGGTTTGTGCTCATTAGTAGTGTGCTGATTTTCAATACCGGGCTACGATTCCCTCGCTTTGGGGGAGAGCAGGCACAAGATGACGAGGACGATATTAAAAACCTGACCATCCCGGATGGCCATGACGGAGACGATGAAATCCCGGCAGAATTACCAGGTGCCGACGACGCCCCCGCGGCACCCGCCTCGCGCAAGGAAAAGGTGCTCCAGAAAGTATCTGATTCAATTGGGTTGGCTACCGGCAAGTCCCCTGATTTTGTGGTTTCAACATTTAGTGGGACCTATGCCCCGCCGTCGTTATCGCTCCTTAAAAAAGACACCGGCAAACCCCAGACGGGTGATGTAAAAGCCAACGCCAATATCATCAAGCGTACGCTCAAGGAATTTGGTATCAATGTGGAAATGGACGCGGTGGAGATTGGTCCGACCATCACCCGGTATGCGCTGAAGCCAGCCCAAGGGGTGAAGATTGCTCGCATCGTGGGCCTGCAGCAGGAATTGCAACTGAACCTCTCGTCGGGGTCACTGCGTATTGAGGCCCCGATTCCGGGGAAGTCACTCGTCGGTATCGAAATCCCGAATTTGCAGCGCGCGACGGTTGGTCTGGCTTCACTCCTTCGTACCCCTGAATACACCGACTCACCCCACCCATTATTGGTCGCACTCGGGAAAGATGTTACTGGGCAGGCGCACTTTGCCAACATCGCCCGGATGCCACACGCCCTTATTGCCGGTACTACTGGTTCGGGTAAATCGATTATGCTCCACAACCTGGTAGTATCCCTATTGTTCCGGAACTCACCTGATCAGTTACGATTCCTCATGGTTGACCCGAAACGGGTCGAGTTGACCCTCTATGGGGGTATTCCACATCTCCTCGCACCGGTTATCACGGACGCGAAGAAGACTCTCATGATGCTGAAATGGGCGGTCAAAGAAATGGAACGCCGCTACGATATATTGCAGACAGAAAAGATTCAGAACCTGGATTCGTACCACACTAATATCTATCAACCGGCCAAAAAGGCCTGGGAAGCAGCTGGTAGTCCCGAAGAAGAGCGGATCAACCTCCCTGAACCCCTGCCGTACATCGTTATCATCATGGATGAGCTCGCTGACCTTATGCATGCCTATCCACGGGAACTCGAGGCGTTGATTGTGCGGTTGGCCCAAATGAGTCGGGCGATCGGGATTCACCTCGTGCTCGCTACCCAACGGCCGTCGGTAAACGTCATTACCGGAACCATCAAAGCCAACATTCCGACCAGATTGTCATTTAACGTTGCGTCCCAGATCGATTCGCGGACGATTCTAGATGCAGTTGGGGCCGAAAAGCTTCTCGGTCGCGGAGACATGTTGTATTTATCGAGTGATTCACCAAAGCCAATCCGCCTCCAATCAGCCTATGTGTCCGAAGAAGAGACCAAGAACGTGGTGCAGTACCTCAAGGACCTCGACGCCGCCCACACGCTCGATTCCATCAACCTTGAAGAACGCTCCGGTGGTACCGGTGATAGTTTCATTGGAATGTTAAACGAGGATAGTAGTGACGATGATGATGACCTCTATGAAGACGCCAAACAAGCGGTAATTGAAGCCGGCAAAGCCTCGACCTCGTACCTACAACGTAAATTGCGCGTCGGGTATTCGCGGGCGGCACGGTTGGTCGATTTGCTCGAAGACCGTGGCGTGATCGGGGCAGCTGACGGTTCCAAACCTCGAGAAATCCTGGGGGCTGACGCTGGCGGCGGAGCCGGTGACGAGGAGAATGATTCTTTGCCAGAATCAAACAATCGCCTATAGAATGAACGGGCTTGATACAACCAGAGTAACGGCACGCACGGTACTGACCTATCTGCTCGTACTGATTGGAGTAGGGTGTCTAGTCGCCTATGTGGCTTTTCAGGCGCGATTTTTGATTGCAGGGCCGCAGATTATTCTGCAAAATGAGCCAGCGAGTGTCCAAAACAGCCCAACCGTCACTTTGTCTGGCACGGCTCGCAACATTACCCGCATGACCTTAAACGACCGACAGGTATTTACTGATCAGACTGGGTATTTTAGTGAGGCGTTTGTGCTCGAAAACGGGTATACTATAGCTACCATCAAAGCGGTCGATCGCTATGGTCGAGAAACCGAGGTCGTACGCTCATTTGTCTACACCCCACTCTCGCGCAACCTACCATAATTATTATCCCCGCTGTATACATACATAGCCTTATATGAAACCAAAGAAAGTAGCCAAAGAAAAAAAGACCATCGGTGAAGCCGCCACCAGCAAAGAAAGCGGTCTGGCTGATATCGCCGAAACCCTGCGGGCACTGAAAACGAAATTTGGTGACGATGCCATCATGACGTTGTCCGAGAGTAAACGAGTAGACATCGACGTCGTTCCCACCGGCTCAATCGGGCTCGATGATGCCCTGGGTATCGGGGGCTTCCCTCGCGGACGTATTATTGAAATTTTTGGTCCGGAATCATCTGGCAAGACGACCCTAGCGCTCCACGCTATCGCCGAAGCCCAAAAGATGAATGGTATTTGCGCCTTTATCGACGCCGAGCACGCCATGGACCCGGAGTACGCAAAGAATTTAGGGGTCAAGCTCGAAGAGCTACTGATCTCACAACCAGACAACGGTGAACAGGCACTAGAAATCGTTGAATCCCTCGTTCGGTCAGGTAAAATTGACGTGATTGTGATCGACTCGGTAGCGGCGCTCACTCCCCGCGACGAAATCGAGGGTGAAATGGGCGCCCACCACGTGGGTAAACAAGCCCGACTGATGAGTCAGGCCCTACGAAAGCTCACCGGTATCGTGGCCAAGAGTAAAACTGTGATTATTTTCATTAACCAAATCCGCATGCAAGTCGGTGTCATGTTCGGTAACCCTGAAACGACCCCCGGTGGTAAGGCCCTAAAATTTTACACCTCGGTCCGCCTCGATATTCGCCGCATTGCCCAAATCAAAAAGGGCGAAGAGGTCGTTGGTGGTCGCCACCGGGTCAAGGTAGTGAAAAACAAAGTTGCTTCCCCATTTAGAGCCACTGAATTTGACCTGATTTACAATGAAGGAATTTCACTCGAAGGTGAACTCTTGGCGCTTGGTGAAAAATATAAACTAGTCGCCAAATCTGGTGCGTCATACAGCTATACCCCACCCGGAGCCGACGAATCAGCAACCGAGAAACTGGGTCGTGGGTATGATGCCGCCCGAACATTTTTGCGCGAGAATCCGAAAATTAAGACTGATTTATTGAAGCATGTGCGGGCGGGGCTTAAAGCCGAACACGCCGCCAAGTAAACGGACTTACCCAAACGGCACACTACTTCGTTGCATTGCGCAAAATGTTCCTCACCGTACAGAAAGTACGGCTCGTCTCATTTTACTTACCCTTCCTTACAGGAACTGTACACTCACTCGCTACTTTATTTCGCTTTCAGCTCATAAATTAACTGGGTGAGTCTTGCAAAAGTCCACTGGACTTTCTCACTCGAATTGCACTCGTTTGTATAAGTCCTCGCCTATATCTACAAAAAATAGAACGCAGCTCAAACACAAAGAAAACCGCCCCTGGCGGTTTTCTTTGTGTTTGAATTGTTACTAGACTGAGCTGAGGGGGTGGAAGCGGGCGGCGACGGGGAGGGTGAATTTTATACCTACGGAGAGAACGGTGAAGACGATGATGCCAAAAGCCAAGAGGGCTAGCACCTCGGCTTGCAGGAGTGATTTTAAAATATAGAACGGTAACTCCCCTACTCGGACAGCTAATACGTTACTAATAATACTGGAAACTGAGACCAATTTCCAAAACGCAATCATACTAGCCCCAAACAAGAATCCCCACAGCGCAGAGCGGCTGAGGACGACACTCATACTGTACGCGTACCACACCCGTCGCATAATAGCGCGCCTGAGTCCTTGATTTGATATTGTAATGTTTGTTTGATTCATACACTCTGTACAACCTGGTTATTTAACAAAAAGTTACAACCTAATGACATCTAGTAATAAAGCATTGCGTCCTAGGAAAACGAGTGTAATTCGAGGCGAGGAAAAGAAGTGTGGTCCAGCGATTTACCCTAGGAAAGGGCAAATCGGGACATAAATTCAAAATAATCGCTACGCTCAGTTCTTCATTCACCGGTTTCGTAGGACGGAGTTACAGGATTAAATCTAGCTCTTCTGGAGTACTCACCTTGCGAAAGGCAGCTTTGGCCCTGTGGATACGGGCTTTGATGGTACCGACGGCTTCGCCGGTTTCGGTGGCGATATCCTGATGTGACCAGCGTTCAATGTAATGGAGGCGCAGCACCGTCGCAAAATGCCCCGGGAGCCTGGCTAAAATACGCTCGACCCCATCTTGCACCTCGCGCTCGGGGGCGCCACTGTTTTTATCGGCGACAAATTGCTCGAATTCAGGGTCGAGCGCGGTAAAGCGTTCGCCGTTTTTACGTCTCTTTTGGTAGTAGGTAAACGCTGTGTTCATCAAGATCCGGTACGCCCACGATGAGAATTTGGCGCCTTCGACCGGACTAAACGACCCAGCATGGAGATAAATTTTAGTGAATGTATCCTGGACAATTTCTTCGGCATCACGGGGATCATAAATGATACCGAGCGCCTTGCGCATAAAGGCGTCTTGATACCGATCGAGGAGGACGGTAAAAAGCCAGGGTTCACTATTTGAGCGCAGTAAAATTTCTTCATCCGGGAGTACCCGCACATCATCTACTGATGTAAACCACAGCATATATACTCTATAGTACCATTAAATACTTCGCGGGGTTGCTGTACACGCGTTGCTTTTAATGGGTTATTTTGGTATAAAGGGGGTCAATTTATTCACCTAAGTATCTGTACCGTGGCTGTCTTATCCTACAATGAAATTACCCAGAAGAAAGTCATCGTCTTTAATGATGAACCGTGTTTGGTTTTGTCGTGTCACGTATTCCGCAAGCAACAGCGTAAGCCGGTAAATATCACTAAACTCAAAGGACTCAAATCAGCTCGCTTGTATGAGCAGACATTCCATGTCAGCGAAACCGCTGAAGAAGCTGATTTGGAAAACCGTCAGGTAGTGTTCATCTACCGCAAACCAGGCGAGTACTGGTTCCATATTGCTGGCAAGCCAGCCGAGCGTTTTGCACTAAGTGAAGAATTTATTGGTGACCAGGGTAAATTCCTTAAGGACCGTACCGAAATGGCCGCCCTGGTCTTTGACGAAGAAATCATCGGCGTTAAATTCCCTATCAAGATTGACCTCAAAGTGACCGAGGCCATGCCAGCTGTCAAAGGCAACACAAGTAGCAGCGCGCTTAAACAAGTCACTGTTGAAACGGGAGCGACAGTAATGGTCCCCATGTTCATCAACGAAGGCGACGTGATTTCCGTCAACACCGAATCAGGCGACTACTCGGAGCGAATGGAGAAAGCGTAATTGTAAGCCAATCAATCCAACAAATTAAACAGCCGGTGCTCACTCCTGCTGTTTTTTGTACCCACGATAATAAAACGATACCCCCCACATAAATGCAGGGGGGGGGTATTCTTTGAGGGGGTGTTGGTTCACCCCTCTTTTTTATTCGGGCCAAACAACCGTGTCCCCAGCCTCTTTATTTTCGGTATCACCGAAAATAAATCAAGCAGGATCACGATGGGTACAACCACCGCGGCCGGCAGCAGCCAGCCCTTCACCACGTCAGCGGGACTCCAACCGAGTCCAACTATTCCTCCTACGCTGAGTAGGAGAGCTGAAACGAAAACTATGTGTATGCTCCACATTCATTGGTTCCCTTTTGCTACCTGCTCTTACCATACCACATATTAAACAAAAAACAACCCGAAAGGTTGCTTTTTGTTTACTCTGTACTAGTGACTAGTGTGAAATGTACGGCATCAGGGCCATAAACCGGGCTCGCTTGATGGCGCGGGCAAAGTCTCGCTGAGCCTTGGCTGAAAAGCCAGTGCGGCGGCGACTGTTCATACGGGCGTGTGGATTAATGTAATTAGCGAGACTGGTGATGTCTTTGTAATCAATGTGTTCCAAAGTCGCCTTCTTGTGCAAATTTCGTTGTTCCATATTTAGATGTTAGCGAATAAAATTTTGAATTTCTATAGGAGTAGAAGTATGTGTGAATGAGCCAACTATTCTAGAGTGTGGGGTGCCCCAGATACGAGGCGCGATGTAAGTTTTTGAGAGAGACGTAGGTCGCTACGTTGACCGAAAATAACTTATATCGCAACGCGGTAGATTGGGTATATTCACGCCCTAAAAAGGGATGTCCTCGGGGTTGATATCTTCTGTCGGGTATTCAGGTAATACCGGCGCCCCACCCTTGCTCACGCTACTGCTGTTACTGCTACCTGCTTGACTATTATCTGCTCCGGCACTATTACCTCCGCCGGTACTACCAGCACCTTTTGGACCGAATTCAAACTTATCGACGATAATTTCCGTACGATACTGTTTTACGCCGTCTTTCTCCCAACTGTTGGTCTGCAGACGTCCTTCGACATAGACAGCGCTCCCTTTGGTGAGATATTTGGCGATAACTTCGGCTTGTTTACCAAATGATACGATGTTGTGGTAATCGACAGATTCCTGACGCTTACCATCTCGGTCATTATATGAACGATTGGTAGCAACTGAAAACGAACAGACCTGCATCCCGCTCGGCAAGGCTTTCATTTCGGGATCACGGGTAAGATTTCCGTAGATCATGGCTTTGTTGAGGTACATAGTAGTAGGAACAAATTACAACTGAATAATTTAAGCAGCTTTTTCTGTCTCGGGGACAGTGGCTGGTTCCGGGGCATCGATACCTTCAGTATCGACCACCTCCGCTATGACCGCCACCTCATCGAGATCAACCGTACGTACTGTTGGCACATCAAGCGCTTCGTGGAAACGAAACGGGTTAGCCTCTTCGACCTTGGTCAAACGAACCAAGAGAAACCGTAGGAGCTGCTTGTGCTCATCGACGTGTTCTGTCATGGCTGTCAGAGCAGCTGGTGTCAAGGTAAACCGAATCCACCCGAAATACGCACTGGTAAATTTGCGGTATTTACCTTCGAGATATTTATCAATCTCGTAGGCGAGTTCGAACCGCTGCGCTACCTCTTCGTCCGTCACCGATCCTCCGGCGTTTGTCACGAGTGCCTTAAGTTCATTAGTCACCTGACTCACTTCCCCTTCAGCTACCGTTGGAAGTATGTGGTAAGCCAATTCGTAGTGAGCGACATCTTGGTCGCTTACTCCGGCGTTAACTTCGGCAGCTGGCATTGTATTTTCTGTCATGCGTTTACTTTGTTATGTCTCGAGGTTTGTTGAGAATCCTCAATGTCTTCTCAAGACACGATTGATAATACCAGCACAATACCACAGTAAAAGACCGTTTTCAAGCAAACGGTCTATGCTAGAATAGCGTTAGCTATTTTATGTCTATGTCTGCATCACACCGTGTTATCCACCCAAAATATCTCTATATGATAGGGATACTGATTTTGGGACTGGGTTGTAGCTATTTAGGGTATGTCGTCTACACGCAAAATGGCGATATTAAAATGCTCTACGAGGAACGGAATCATTTTCTCCTTGAAAGTGCTTCAACTACGGCCTTGATGAACGCTGAACGAGATTTAGCGAGTAGTACGATCGCGGAACTATCCAGTCGCCTCTCCTTGACCGCAGAAGAATTAGACGAAATCGAGGACGACTACCGCGCCGAGAAAAATAAAAACGACGAATTTGAAGACCAAATCAAAAAGATATCGGGGACCGTTGGCGTGCTCGATAAATTATCAAAAACAGACAAAGAGTTACTGCAAAAGTATTCCAAGGTCTATTTCTTAAACGAACACTACATCCCCGAAAAAATTGTTCCCCTGGAAAAGAAATACCTCTACAACGAAGCCGTACCAAAATCCGCCCATGGCAAAGTCGAACCGTATCTCACCAAAATGATTGATGATGCGTTAGACG
>JAYTKW010000035.1:0-3938 GCA_043729945.1 Candidatus Kaiserbacteria bacterium
GAGAATGCAAAGAAGAGTTCACACTGCTCTCGGGCGGACTGATGATATCAACCATCATCAAATCACCAATGAGATCCTTCACTGCTGCAAAGGAAATGCGCTCACACAGCTTGGCAACATTTGATGGCCGATCATACCAATCGATTGCCTTCGGGAGGGTCACGTTGGCAATTTTCCAACATTCAGAAGGAACCAGCCGCGTTACCGAAGATGGCTTTTTGCGCAGAGGTAACATCCATTCTCCAGGCAGTAAATCGTCTCCATCTGGTCGCGACAACGACTGTGCCAATCGCCCAAGGCCACTGCGCATAGATCCTTCCAGATACACATCCAGTAACATGAGCATGATATGCAACCTCTCAGGTACCGGAGGTGCCGCATCACGACGTTCCCACTTTTCAAACGCCACCTCAGTGATATACAGATTCCGTGGTGAATCAGCACATCTGCGTAAGGACGAGTTGGAGAGAAGATGAATAAAATCATAAAACTCTTCGACTGAAGGATTTTGCCGTTGCGACAACTGATGGCGATACGAACTGACTGATTCCAGCATGTACCCTTGATGAACATGAATACGAGCTGCCAATGCTCGCAAGCTTTCATCGATTTCGGTCTCAATTGTCGTATTGAGCGAATGGCAGAAACCGAACAGCTTCTTGGCCGAGTTTTCATGATTCGTCATTAGACTTTCTCCTTGAGGTTGATCGCTGCTTGTTTTTCAAGCTTCCACATAGTACTATGCCACTAATTATATGAAAAATCAAGAAATTGTTTGGCTCCTGAAAGAAAAATACCAAGGTAACAAAACCGAGGCTTTTATGGCCGATTGCGCCCGCCTCGAGGCCGGTGAACCGCTCGCGTACCTCATTGGTCATACACCGTTCCTTGACTGCACCATCCACCTTGACTCCCGTCCCCTCATTCCTCGCCCGGAAACCGAATACTGGACTGAGCTTGCGATAGAGGCAATCAAAGACCTCGTTCGAGGCGAGACCTCGAACGAGAATCTTAGGGGTCGGACCGCTAAGATTCTGGATTTGTGTGCGGGGTCGGGGGCGATTGGGGTGGCGGTGGCGAAGGCGGTTCCGGAGGCCGAGGTCACGTTTACTGAAATTGATCCTCTCCACCTCCCTACCATCACAAAAAACTTTGCGCTGAATACACCTGTTAACAGGCGTATTCAGCTCGTTGAAAGTGACCTCTTTGCAGAGTTGCACACCAACCACGACACAGTTTTGTTTGACTTCATACTCACGAATCCGCCGTACATTGATGCAGCGGCCAACACCGTCGACAACAGCGTGGTGGCTCATGAACCCCATCTCGCTCTCTTTGGAGGGACGGCGGGGATGGAAATTATTGCGCGAATTATTTTAGAGGCACCGACATCCCTCACCGCAACGGGACAACTCTGGATTGAACATGAACCGGCACAAGTAGATGCCATTACTGCACTTGCAGAGAAGAGCGGATTTACCATCGTTACCCACCCTGATCAGTACGGCACCCCTCGCTTCAGTGTGCTTTCTATGGCACAATAATTGATATGGAAAACCTGCCCACACTTAATCTGCCACTACAAACACTGGCTGCCTTGGCATTTTATCTGTTTGCGATTATTTATATTATTTTTACCACTATTTTCTACTATCACTGGCAGAGCTATTCGATGAGTAAGTCGGCTAGTGTCTCAACGTATATCGCTTATTTTGGTATCACCCTTCCCCTCTTGGGGCTCATGGGACTAGCGGTACTGGCGCTGTAAACTACATCTATGGATAATAAAAAATTGTACGAAAAAATTGAACTTGAAGCTGATGAGACTGTGATCAAAACCGTACGTAAACACTGGTTTACTATTTTTGTTGAACTGGGGGTTATTGTTTTTTTTGGATTGATGCCGGTGTTTGCTTTTATGGCGATTCTTGCCCTGCCAGCTGATTCGGTAATTCTGGTGCTATTCCAAGCGCAAACTGCCCTCATTGTCTTTGGGCTGGCGGCGTGGCTGCTGATGTCTACCATGGCTGCCGCTACCTCGTGGACGGGATACTATCTTGATCTCTGGGTCATTACTGACAGGCGGATTATTGTCGTCGAACAAATTTATTATTTCAACCGTAAGGTCAGTAATTTCCGTCTGGAACGACTGCAAGACATCAAGGTGACAATCAAAGGACTAATACCTACCTTACTCAATTACGGCACCATCCGCGCTCAAACGGCAGGAGCGAACGAAAATAACTTTGAAAGCCACGCCCTCCCCGACCCTCGCGAACTCCAAGCTCTGATACAAACTGCCATGGATTCCCGCCTCGCTACTATTGGCGGATTGCCTGACGCTGCCTTCTAGCTGGACCTAAGAGCCCATCAACTAACCCCATAGCCAGCCCAAAAATTCCAAATGTTTGGCTGCAAATTATCTTTTTTTCGTCAACATATCTCGATGTGCCTCCTCAAAATAAATAATTTTCGCTCAAAATTTGAAACTTTGTGATCTGACAGAGGGTTAGTGGATGAGCTCTAAGAAATTGGCACCATCTTTGTTATCTCGAACAAAATAATCTCCAGTGTCGTAAGAGCCCGGCTCGAATTAAACACAATTCCCGAAGTACTGACTGTGGTACAATGGCACATCTTATGCGCTATATTGTCTTTGACTTGGAAACCCAAAACACTTTTCAAGAGGTCGGTTCAAATGACCCGGCGGCTCTCGCCATTTCGGTCGGATCGTTTTATGACAGCCACACAGAAACGTATCTCACTGTCACCGAAGACGAACTGCAGCGAGCCTGGCCGTTACTTGAATCAGCTGACGCCCTAGTCGGGTACAACAGTAACCATTTTGATATTCCCCTCCTAAACAAATACTACCCCGGCGATCTCACTCATATTAAGAGTATCGACCTCCTCGAATCTATCCGCCTCTCACTCGGTCGCAGATTACGGCTCGATAGTGTGGCGCAGGCCACCATTGGCGCCAAGAAATCAGCCGACGGACTCCAAGCCGTCCGCTGGTGGAAAGAAGGTAAAATCGCCGAAATCAAAAAGTACTGCGAACAGGACGTAAAAGTCACCAAAAAAGTCTTCGACTACGCGATGCAAAACGGCCACGTAAAATTCAAAGACGGCAGCCGCAACCGCGAAATCCCCCTAGATATCAGCACCTGGATGATTAAAGAGGATGCAGCCATGACCCACTCCCTCCTTTTCTAAAACGTTTAAAATCGCTTCATCTGCGTTGTTGCGACTGCGGTAAGTTGCTGCTCACCGTACGATGGGTACGGCTCGCACCAACTTCCTTGCGCGCCTAGCAGCTAAAACAATTTTAAGCGTTTTAGGCCTTGTCATGTAAATTTTTTAATGTTACTAAATTTGTTGTTCTTCAATTCTAATCTCAATCGCAACACTTGCAGACACGCAAAACCGCCCGTAGTCTAGTTGTGTTAGCAAATAAGACCAAAGGCGGTATGCACAGGCATTTTAACCGTGAAGACAGAATTGCGCTAGGGGCATTGAAACGAGCTGGTTTCTCCCAAGCAGAGATAGCTAGGCAGTTGGGTTTTCAACGCAGCACTATAAGCCGCGAGCTTAAAAGAAACCAAAAACCACGTGGCGGGTATCATGCTTTAAATGCAGATATCCAGGCCACTATCCGCAGACAGCAGGCAAAGCAGCAGTATAGAAGTATCGATACAGCGCTTGGTTTCGTGATAGCAAAACAATTGCACCCTCTGGTATCACCAGAAGTGGTAGCTCATCGGTTGGGTATACATCACCAGACTATTTATAATTGGCTGTATCGTGAACGCCACGACCTGCTAGCCTTGCTACTGGAGCGGGGAAGGAAAAGACGGAGATATGGCTCTAAACGAGCCAAGAAACAAGGCTGGACTAAGTTAGTTAAGAGTATTCATGATCGACCTCAATCAGACCTC
>JAYTKW010000036.1:0-33947 GCA_043729945.1 Candidatus Kaiserbacteria bacterium
CCAATAAAGAAACGGTATTATCGGCATTGATGCGAGTGTAGCGGACGGCACTGGGATCAGTTAGCGTAAACAAATTTGAGCCAACGGTGCTAGCGCCAATAGTTGCCCGTGAGGTTGTAGCATCAATATCATCAATGAGTGAACGCCCAAAAGTCGATAGCGTAGCGAGAGCAGCCGCTCCAACCCCCGTAAAGTACGGTAGTTGATTGGCGCCAGAAGTGAGCCCAGCCAAAGCCTGGAGTTCTGCATCCTGGGCCTGGATATCAGTTCCGATAACGAGACCTAAGTTACTGCGGGCACCGAGGGCGGTAGTCGTGCCCGTTCCACCAGAACTCAGAGCCAGCGCAGCTGACAAAGACAGATTTGATATCGTAGTAGTTGCCAACACACTTGAGCCAGAGATTTGGGCTGAACCGGCAACTGTCAAAAGTGCCCCCGGCGTGGTGGTACCAATACCAACATTACCGCCCGAAGTAAGTCGGAATTTTTCACTGAGTACATTGTCTTGTAGCGTTGATAAAGCCAGATAACTGTCCCGGGCTGTTGTATCGTTTGTTTGATTTATTTCCCAAGCAGCCATTAGGGAGACAGCTTCCGTACTAATTCCGTCGGAAAAGCCTTCTAGATTAAAACTAATCATTCCTCCGAAACCAGCTGACGGGGCTGTTGCTCCCAAACGACGCCGCGATAAATCAAGAACCGTAAACTGACTAGATGCACCTGAAGCTTCCGAAATAACAGTTAGCGCACTGGTCGTCGTGTCAGTTTGTAAATAGGTACGTCCGCCAATGAGACTCAAGAGTGTATTACCGCCAGCAGTACCCGCTCCAATAGACAAACTACCAACAGTAGTACTACCGACAACCGTGAGCGGGCTCGTGGGCGTTGTGGTTCCAATGCCAACATAACCATTACTAGTGACAAAAACTCCTTCATCACCACCGTCACCACTGAGATAATTTGTTCCCAGCACCAAGTTCGCGGCACTACCAAGCAGACTAAGATTCCCAGATACATTCAGCGCATCCACATTCACGGTACCAGTAAGAGTTGGGCTGGCTGCAAAAACTGCGGCACCGCTGCCTGTTTCGTCAGACAACAATCCAGCTAATTGGGTTGAATTTGAAAACAGTGCCGAGAAGCCCAGGGATGACGTCGCGATTTGTAACCAAGTATTCCCTGCTCCACCAATGAGGAGTTGGTTTTGGGTGATGGTGGAGAGGCCGGTACCACCATTAACAGCAGCGAGGGCCGCTCCGCTCCAGTCGGTGTTATTGACTGTGTTTACAATGGCAAGACTCCCTAGACCTAAATTACTGCGGGCGCCGATGGCAGTAGAGGAACCCGTCCCGCCATTTGCAATTGAAAGTGCCGTCCCATTCCAGTTAGCATCATTAATAGTGCTAAGGGTGGCCAAGGTGCCCAAACCAAGATTACTCCGTGCCGCAGCGGTCGTTGTGGCTCCGGTTCCGCCACTGGCTAAATCAAAAACGCCAGTGATAGTTGACGTTGCTTGAGTTCCCGTTTGATTTCCACGGTTGAGGTAGTAAATACCTTCTTGTCCATCAAATGTTCCCGTCCAGTTACCAGTTACGTCCATAGACAGAGTATTCCCGGCCCATACTAGTCCGGTACCGGCAGCGATACGAGATGATGGAGCGTTATAAAATGAATTCCAATTAGATGATGAAGCGCTACGCAATCCTTCGTACCCCGCGGCGTACGACAAGGCGAGCGTCCCCGCCCCGGTTACCGGTGACCCTGAAACAGAAAAACCGACCGGAGCCGATAACGCCACGCTCGTCACCCCGCCGCCTCCCCCACCCCCGCCACTGACAATTCCCAACGACGACGTCGCTACCCACTCTATCCCCGTACCGGTGCTCTGCAGTACGTAGCCTGGGCTCCCGACTGCACCATAGGCATCAATCAATGTTCCGCTTAACGTCAATGTGTTGGTGGTAAATGAGTTAGATATACCCGCAAAGAGCTCGTCAATATCATCGCGCAGATCACTGACTCTATCGCCTACCTTATCAAAGACCTTATCTATTTGACCATAAAATAGTTTTCTGGAGACACTGTCGGTAGCGGTTGCGGTCTGCACTTGGGTTACTGTCTCACGAACAATGGTGGTGGGGTTAGTAACGTTCGTGACGTTATTGGTTACATAGGTATGTTCAACTGTGGGGGTATTTGTTTGATACACCACGGACTCGACCAACTCGTTGTCAGCTACTGGCGGCGGAGCGGTCATTGCCGTGTGATTATTCATCACCACAATAGTCTCGTTTGACTGCGCCACAGCTTTTGTCACTAGTTGCGCCACATCTACACCACAGCCACCAAACGGAATGAGAACGACATTGAAGTAACGACACGCAAAAGAGTCATAGCGGTAAACGTCCGCCGCTAGTGCTGACAATGGGATAAATGAAAACACCGCGACCAAAAAAGCCGCTCGATATACTCCAAAAAATTTGGCGAGTTTTGCCAACATGTAATTTCACTTCTCATTATATAGTAACGATTATGACCTAATATCGTCTGAATACCCGTAGGTGTTGAAAACTAGCTGAGTTTTGTCTTAACTAAAGACATCTGTCCCTTCTCATACCATCAATCCTAGCATCTCATTTGGCGTCTTTCCACCAAGCGAGCAGTGTTCAAGGTTGTTATAGTACTCATTCCAGACGACGATTTTGCATTTCAGATCAGTCACTGAAGTGAACGTATTCCGTTCATAAAACTTCCGTTGGTCCTCACCATGGCTACGCTCTATCTTGCCATTCTGGGTTGGCTTCCCTTTATCAATCAAGTAGTGAATGATGGTGTGCTCAGCACAAAACACGTCCAGTGCATGCAGCGTCTTCACGCTGAGGTCACTCCGTTTATAGGTACCAACGTAGTAGTTGGTGAACGTAGCGTGGTTATCAGTTTTAATTGCTCTAATCTGGTACGGGAATTTTTTGATCACTAGTTTTAAAAACTCCACTGAATGATTCGTGGTTTCTTCATCAAATATTTCAAGGTGTCGCCATCTCGAAGCGGTATCTATGGCGGTGTATTGGTAGTATTTATGGCCTGCAATCGGGTCAGGAACGTGCTTCACATCGATTTCCACTAACTCACCTGGCAACCGTTGTACCTTTATGTGTTTGTATTTGATTTTCTTCATTCGGTACACTTTGACCAAACCTTCATCTTTTAATATTTTGCCGATAGTACTGATCGGTACTATCACCCCTTCTTTCTCGAGACGCCAATGAATCTTCTGAGCACAAAGATTAGTTTCTTTGCGTTTGTCCTTCACCAACTCTTTGATGCCGATAGGAGTCTCTCGCGGAGACGTCTTTGGCGCGGTACTCTTAGGAGTTAACCCGTCCAGACCAAACTCCTCATACGCCTGTTTCCAACGTTTGAGACTCCGGACTGAATACGGACAGATTCTGGCAACGTCCACGAGCTTTATTTCGTTATTGATAATGGGTTTCAGCCACCGATACCGTTCTTCTTGAATTGTTTCAGCCATAGATATAGACATTCCTTAATGATAAAGAAAAGGGCCAAATGTGTTTAGACATTACAGTTTACTATTGACCAAGAGAAACTAATGCCTCATAGTTTTGCGGGGAAAGTGGCATGACCGACAATCGGTTCCCTTTTTGGACAAGTGGGAGATTTTTAAACTGAGCCAGCTGCTTAATCATGGACAGATTCACAATACGAGGTAATTTAGAAACGAACTGCACATTAACTGCCAGCCACCGCGGATTGTTAGCTTGTGACTGTGCATCAAAGTATTTACTGTGTGAATCAAACTGAGTGGGGTCTGTGTAGGCACTTTGAATAATCCGCATTTCGCCGACCACGCCAATTGCCTCAGCATTTGAATGATAAAACAAAGCGTAATCTCCGACCTGCATTTCATCACGCAACATGTTACGCACCTGGTAATTACGGATATCACCCCACCGTGCTCGTTTCTGTTTTTTTAAATCATCAATACTAAACTCAGCCGGCTCGCTCTTCATAAGCCAATAGCGAGTACCGCGTTTAGGTGGAGTAGGTGTTCCTTTTTTCATATTTCTGAGTATACCAGTTTCAAAGATGACTTGAAATACAGGCACAAGGTCTTGCCTCTTCCTGTATCTTTTCAAAAATATCTATCAGTCAAAGGGTTTTTCTGTAGATCAGTTGTTCAATACAGTGGTTTTACAAATCCAGAATACAGAAAACACCTCTAATTTAGAGGTGTTTTCTGTATTCTTGAGTGGAGATTAATTAGCGAGGGCTAATGTCTTGCCCCAACATGGGGACGAAGCATTCCATGGAGTAGTACCTTGGGTCTCGTAGAGAAACCGGGCGTACTTCATGTTGTCCTGCAAATTATCAAGATTGAGACCCATAGTAGTCGCTTTGGCATTGTGATAACGCTTGTTAATTTGCATTACCCCAGTGTCGGCAGCATCTACTTTACCACGAAGCACTGATCCGTCAGCTAATGTATGCTGAAAGGTTGATTCACAGCGAGCCACTTGGATCATGACGGGAATATCTTTAAAGTACGCGCGCACCGCTGCTTCGGTATTAACTACCTTGGCCTGTGCGACTGAAACTGTTGGAGACTCCGTTGTGATCTGTCCGTAGGCCGCGCTCTCTGGAACCGAATAAGCGGTTGATGCAGCGAGGACGGCTAGGATAACAGTGGATATAATAAGCCAATTGTCTTAAGTTATAAATATCAGCTGTCACCTGATAACTGCGCAATCGTAGCATGAAACGCGCCAGTAGCACTACAATAGCACATTATAGCATTTATGTCAATTATTTTACTTGGTTTTACTGCTGGCCGCGTACTAAAAAATGGCTCTGTTGAGCCATTTTAAATCACTATTGTCTTACCTTATGTTATAAGGTCTAATTTCTACTCGCTTCAAACAGTGCCAGAGCACCATAAAGTCCAGCCTCATCCCCCAGTTTTGCGGTCGTAATATAGGGACACGGGACAAAATTATCAAGGACCGCCACCGTGGCTTTACGGACCATTTCCAGTGGGATTTTCGGGTCACCAATCATCATTGAGCCACCGAGAACGATAATTTCGGGCGACCAATAGAGCACCGTGTTCCGTAACCCCTGCGCCAGGTACCCAGCGAGCTCTTCCCAAATTACATCAGATTGGGGTATGTCATACGGTTTGATACCCAGCCGTGATTCGACAGCTGTACCAGAGACCAAATTCTCTAGCGTTGGACTGATATCTTCACCCAAAATTGTCCGGTCAATATCCAGAACCTGGTGTCCCGGTTCGAACCCAGCGGACGCTGCGTCAATTGTGCCATGATCAATCCGGACGCCACCGACGCCGGTACTCACGGTATGATAGACCATCAGGTCAACCCCCTGCCCCGCGCCATAGGTAGCTTCACCTAGGCCAGCGAGCGCCGTATCATTTTCCAAAATCACCGAAACGGCATCAGAGGTTAGGGCTTCGACCACATTAAAACCAACCCAACCAGCGAGAATACCGTCGTGTTCAATGCCGTCTTTATCTTCACTCAGTAAACCACGCATGCCCCCGTACCAGCCAGAGATTTTTTGACCAGCCGCTAAGGTATGTGCCACGGCCATCAACTGTGCAATTCCCTGTTCGGGGTCAGGTGGAGTATGGAATGATTCCACTACACCGAGACTACCCGAGCCATCAGTCAGCGTCACGCGGGTTTTTGTTCCACCAATATCAAACAAAATAACAGATGTTTTCATAGACAGGAATTAAAGTTGGTTGATATTATTGCAGTCAACATTTTTTAAAATATATTTCGCGGCTTCATCAACCGAATCAAAGACTTTAAAAATATCCATGTCTTCTTTGTCGATTGTTTTAAATTTCTTGATCAAATCTTTCTCCATCCACGCCAAAAGCGGATTCCAGAAATCAGACCCAAACAGGACTACCGGGATACGCTCGATTTTTTTTGTTTGAATCAAAGTAATGATTTCAAAAAATTCATCAAGTGTTCCAAACCCACCCGGGAAATACACGTAGGCTTCAGACGCAAACGTCAACATCACCTTGCGTGAGAAAAAGAAATCGAAATCGAGAGATTCAGTCGTGTACGGATTTAGTTTCTGCTCGAATGGTAATTTGATATTCAGTCCCACCGATTTTCCGCCAACCTTAAACGCACCGACATTTGACGCTTCCATAATACCAGGGCCACCACCTGAAATAACCGAGAACCCTTTCTTCGCTAGCTTAGCTGCCAGTTCTTCGGCGGCTTTGTAATACGGGTCAGTCGGATCCATCCGAGCACCACCCCAAAATGTCACAGCCAATCCATGATTACGCAAAAGTTCAAAGCCGCTCACAAATTCGGACATAATCCGAAATACTCGCCACGACTGAATCGCGTCACCGTCGGTACCTTTAGGGTCGAGGAGATCAGTTACAATCCGACAGTGCGGGATACTTTTTTCAGCTTTCTTGACTGCACGCTTTTTACCTAGACCTAACAATTTTTTAACCATAGTGTGCTCATTGTACCACCCTCATTACAGCCACGGGATTTCAAATTGCGAAAACTCGGGGAGAAGTTTTTTAGTATAGAGTAAGCGAGACACGACTTCCGCGTGAGACATGGCCCCAGTGAGCGCGTTGTGTGGATCAGGTTCGTCAGGTAACCCACAATAATTCATCACGCCGTCGAGATTGAGGGCGCTGTGTTTATGTACCGCGTCAAAGGGAGGGGTGATTTTACGCACGGTCATATGCATATAACATAACGTGTGGGCATCAATAGTACGAAACGGTAGATCATACTGTACTCCCGCTCGCGCACAGCTGGCTTCGAGATACGCACGGTCAAAAGAAACGTTCTGCCCCGCCATCGTGCGATCAGCGAGCCCGCGTGTCCACTCCATAAACTCAGTAACCAGCTCGGCCTCTGTCTGTTTATTGTTGTCACTAATTTGCTCCCGAGTAAATCCATTGACCCCAAGCGCTTCGGCCATTACATGCGCCCCCTCCCACATCCGACACTCCCCGTAAAACCGATTTTCCTGATGCAACGAATCAATGGCCCCAATCGAGAGGATCGAGTGTTTATGCGGATTGGTGCCAGTGGCTTCGATATCGATGATCAACATAGTATGTGTATCTACAGTATATACAAATTTGGGTATACTGGTGATCATGACTGTGCAGATTGAAAAAACCTGGGATACCGCACTTGCGCGTGAATTGCAAAAGCCCTATTTTAGGCAGCTTGGTACTCGGGTGCAGAAGGCATATCAAAATAGTACCGTTTACCCGGCGTATATTGATATTTTCGCTGCTTTGTCGCACTGTCCGTTGCCCACGGTTAAAGTTGTCATCTTGGGGCAAGATCCGTATCATGGGCCGGGACAGGCACATGGCCTAGCTTTTTCGGTACCAAACGGGATTGATATCCCGCCGTCACTACGTAATATCTACAAAGAAATCGTAAGCGATATCGGGGTATCAACACCAGATTCCGGGAATCTCATCCGCTGGGCTGACCAAGGGGTGCTACTACTCAATACCACTCTCACAGTTGAAGCGGGCAAACCCGCTTCGCATAGCAGCTGGGGTTGGGGCACATTTACTGACCGGGTCATTCAAACCATTTCGCAAGAACGTGAACACGTCGTCTTCTTGCTCTGGGGTGCGCACGCTCTATCAAAACGCCCACTGATTGATGAACAGAAACATCTCGTTGTAACCGCCCCCCACCCCTCTCCCCTCTCTGCTTACCGCGGATTTTTCGGCTGCAAACATTTTTCACAAACAAATAACTATCTTATGACACAAAGGGAAACACCAATCATTTGGTAAACGGAAATAGATACGTCTGCCGATCGGTAGCGTATTCACTCCAAGGTTCTGTCCATTCAGCCAAGTAATCTATGTACTCTGCCTGAGGTACTACTGTCGGTACTTGAAAAGTATGTATCGGGACCAAAAATAGTTCCAGACCATTTATAGTGACTCGCACACCAACAATCGTTCCAAGTGACCTAGTAGCCGACGTGCTCGTAACGTTTAAAAAAATCCCTAGTGAATAGATAATTGGCACTCCCTTGTAAACAGCTCCAATACGCGGAGTGTCTGACTCATTTCCAATGACTAAATTGGCTCCTGCATCAATTAATGTTTCAGCCCACTTTGTCATTATCGTACGATCTATATCAGCTAATGGATTTTGTATATACAAAATAACGCGATAGCCTGCTGCCTGATAGCGCGCCACAGCTGTCACAGACTCAGCAAGAGACTCCTGCGGGTCAATTGAAAGCACCACTACTTTGGTACTGCCTTGTGTATAGATTTGTGCCGGCAATATATCACGAGGGTATTTATATAACGGTGCTGATTGACTGGGATTTTGAATCCTTTTAATCAAAGCCGCATCAACCCCCCAAAAGAATCGTTCACCTAAATTTGTCTTAATAAGGGCATCTATATTCGTGCTACCGATTGTCCGGGTTGTTGGAGTGACTGACGCCTCTCCGCCAATCATTAATGTAACTTGGTCCGCAAATTGCGGCTTGGCACTGCCTTTGTAGTACCCACCTATAATATGAGTGGTCATTTCTCCGACTGCCCGATGAGTCAAAAAGCCAGAATTAGTATGACTAAATAATTTAAATTCATTGGCGTCGTGGAGGTATCCCCACTGAGCTAACGCGGCCAATGTTTCAGGTGAGTCAACTTCAGCATTTTTATAGAGCGCTGACGGGTTAACTGCCGTGAGCTCACGAAGCGTAAAATCATCATGGAGCGCCGCCACCGTTGCGGTAGTAGTATGAGAAAAATCAACCGAAGCCACCACCAAACACTCTGGACAGGCACGGTAGAGATGAGCGACGAAGTTAGTAACCTCCTGATACGTAGCTCTACGACTGAGCATAAATGGGACGAGCTCTGCTTTGGGAAAATACTGTTTCAAGTCCTGAAGCAGGGTGGTTACTGCGTGCTCGCCATCAAAAGCCGAATCTTGTTCTGGAATACCCAATTCTGTGATTAAACTTTTATTTGAAGTCAACTCTCCGAGTGAGGTGTGCCATACTCGACTCGTCGTCACGATTGGCTTCGTATTTTGGCTAAAATGATCAGGCGCTAAGAGAATGATGGTCTTGGGTTGATAATTTTTAGCCACATTAGCTACGTAGGCTGCCCGAGCTGGAGCAACCATATCATGATGTGGAATAACAATCCCGACAGGAATATCATTACTGCTTGTCGGTCCCCCATACCAAAATGCCACGATACCAGCCATCAGACCAACTACACCAAGTACACAATATCTCATCGGCGTAATACTCCTCCCCACTCGGTGACGGTATACCCGTTTCGCTTTTTAGACTCTAGTTGCTGGGGTTCAATACTGATAGGTTCCATTAGTCCTTTAAAGTCTACAAATGCGCGGATGAGCGTCTGTGGTTTTGGCGAAATGCGTAACGGCGCCATAATTTGCATATCGGTAGTTTGTAGCCAGCTAAATTGAGTGTACGGCTCAGGCGGAAGATGTGCTACCCAGAAATCGTTAAATTCTGAAATCTCCGTATCATTGAAGTTCATCTGACGTAGGTGTTGCGACATCAGCGCGAGAGCATCACCTGTTTTAACCACATAGCCTTGTGTCAATTTCGGATATGGACCATTGCCATACCCATCCCAAAATAATGAACCGTACGTTTTTCCTTCGTGCAGCAACTGTCCTGTTGGAGCCGCCACTACTGTCCACCCATTTTTATAGAGCGGTTCGGATTTAGTTACGAGAGCATCCACCGCAACAGTAATCGTAGTAGTAGCCTGAGGATACAAATAAATCACCGGCTTGCCACATTCGGCCTGGGGTCCATAGGTACCGTGCGTGAAAATGTTTTGCTCACCCCAGGGATTTTCTATTAAAATCACGCCTCGATTGGCAACGAATTGTTCTGGCGTAATCACATACGTACTACTCTGTCCGCTCGCAGTATTATAATCATACACCTGTCCACCAGTTGCTTCCATTACTCGCGTCACAAGTGGATGTTTTGGATTAATGATACTTTTTACAACTTCTCCAGTTATAGTAGTTCCGACAACAGTCGTATCAATATCAGGTACTCGGGTCAACGCTATCTCTGGACCGCCGCCGCCGCAACTACCCAGACCGTCAGAGCGGTACATCGTCAGGTTTTTATTACCATCATTCCAGGTTATCTGTGGCACACGGTCGTCAGTTATATAGGGAATTTTATAGCGAAACGGTGCATACAAACCGCCCGCTGTCCGGATAGCAAATTCATAGCTCGCAGTACCTTGATCACTTTTTCGATACACCCGGAAGAGTGGCCCGTACGGTGTGTCTGCCATAAAATCTACGATACTATCCATATTTCCCGCCCGATTTCCCAAATTATATTCTGTATTGGCAAAAAAACCACCAAATTTTGCATCTCCCCAAAATAAACTACGTCCAGAGTTTAGGAGGACACCCTTGTACTGAACCGAGTCAAGCGTCAGTGCATTGAGCGTAGTTTGTGTGTCTGATGTTACCCCAGCTGCCAAAGTAATTTTATCATTTTTAAATTGGGCAACTAAATCATAATTACTCGGCCTGACCAACTGCCGTGCAGAGCCAGACTCTGTCCCAACGAAAAATAGATACTGGGTATCTACTCCCATTCCGTCAACAGGAATCTCAAGATACGTAATTGGTTGCCCGTCCATTGATCCAATTTGATAGTATCGCCACGTATACGGTGACTGGTTAAACCAAGCATCGACCGGATGCGCTATGAGTTTCAGGTCACCTAGAGGCAGAGGTTTTGGGAGCCATACGACACCTTCTTGATTAACCAATTTTTTATAGTACACACTGTAATCAGTTGGGTCTTCAGCCAGAGCGACCGGGTCAGACCCACCAACTATTTCATCATTTCCCGAATCCTCAGGTAACGACCATTCACTCACATCTGATTCGGATTGTTCAATATCAGTTGGAATATACATAACAGTATCATCATAACCAACAGGGTTCAGGCCCATATAAAAAATAGTACCCGACACCATCAAACCAGCCACCATAATTGCACCGGCAATAAAGGATACATCGCCGTTAGATTTTGGAGGAATTAGCTCCATCTCTTTTGATTTTGTGATTACCTCTTCACTGGTTGCTTCGACTGGTACGTGTTCTGGCCTATTCATATGTATGTCTCTGAATAATAATTACGCAATGACTTTCGTCTTAATCTTTTGTTTTGTCTCTTCATACACCACCGCAAACGCTGCGCCGTAGAAAATAATGCTGGCTGAAACATAAATCCAAATCAGCATCACAATGACTAGTCCGGCTGCGCCGAATAAATCGGGGATCGGACTGGCGGCAGCATGAATAGTTACGAGGGTCCGGGTAAACAAAAACAAACTACTGGCAACTATCGCCCCGTAAAAACGGGCCCGCAGTGACGGTGCCGAAATTGGTAATAGCCCATACCCTACGGTAAACAGTAACAGTGTCCCAACAAACAATAGCGCCGGGTAGAGCAATTCAAGTACGTGACCAAAAGGCAAATGTGCAATAAAAACAATTGTCCGGTTAAGTAAGATGATTGCCACGAGATACACCTGCAGAGTAAGCACAAATATAATCGAGCGGCCAGACCGACATAACCAGTTACGAGCACCGCGGGCTTCTATTCCCCATATTTTATGTAACCCCGCGCCGAGACTGTTCAAAGCAAGTAAAACCATGGCCGAGAAAAAAACAATGGCTAGTACGGGAATATAGTAGGCAGTTGTCAGAATACTAAAATTGCGCACCGAGGTATCAAGGAGCGCGGTTATTTCTGGATCCAAGGTGTTACCCCACCGCACGAGGAGGGCAGATACCTCTGCCCCCCCAATAATAAAACCGACGAGAGTAATCGACAGCAGCAGGAGTGGCGTAATCGCAAACGGCACAAAATAGGCCAAGGCCGCCGCATGTACATCGGCGTCGCGCCTAAACCACACCACCGCTGCCTGCCCCAACAACCGAATTAATTTCATACCTAGCATTATAACGCACTCCTACTCCCTAACTCCCCAGTAGTACCCGCCTTTAAGAGGCTTATCATATTCCCGGACAATTTGCGGCAGCGGTGTACCCAGCGGCTTCGGCATCATTTTTTGTGGCAAAGAAAACTTTATTTTCGTCTTTGATTCGTTTCGCACCTGAACAAGTAACCAGATGATATTTAGTGCCAGATTTTGATGCGACATACGGCCCAGACAGGGATGCTGGCGCTCCGTCTGTTTGTGAACTGGTAAATGGCCTTGCTACTGAAACAACCGGCACCGGTTGCGCGGTAGTGCTACTGTTCACAATAGTTGGTGGTGTCGCTGAAGCTATCAATAAGACCGTAGGCTGGGCCAAAATCGCCCCAGCAGGACCAGTCGCAGCGCCCGCAAAATAACCCAGCCCGTACGATAGCGCCCCCACAAAAATCAAGAGTAAAGCAGTGTAAACAGTATCATCCGCGAGGTAGGACTTGAGTTTTTCGTACATATAGCGTATAATCCCCGAGTTAAGTTTATCTGAGAACTACTAATTATTATATCGTATGTCAACAAAGAAATCAGCCGGTTCGGCCAAGAACCTCAAAGACTCCCAACCAAAATACCTGGGGGTTAAAATCGCTGATGGCCAAGCCGTAAAAATCGGTCAAATCATCCTCCGTCAACGCGGAACAAAGATTGAAGCCGGCAAGAACGTAAAGATCGCCAGAGATCACACTATTTTCGCCATGAAAGACGGTGTTGTCTCTTTCCGCAACATGCGCAAAGTAACCTTCACCGGAGAGCGCGTCAGCAAAAAAGCCGTCGACGTTATGGTAGCCGCCTAATCCTCCTGTAAATCTAGACAATCAAAAAACCAGCGCCCCTGCGCTGGTTTTTCGTAACCCCACCAAACAAAAATCTTAGGGGTCGAACCCCTAAGATTTTTGTCTGCTTCCGTAAGAGCGTTCCCTTGGTTTAGGTTATTCGGTGGCGGCTTCGGTGCGGAGAGTGGCTTTGTTGATTACTACAGCAGTTAGAGGCATGTCGCGTTCATTTACGGGGACTTTAGCAACGGCGTCGATGACATCCATGCCTTTGACAATCCTGCCGAACACTGGGTGTTGTGAAGTAAATGGCGGTTTGTCGAAATCGAGATTGGTGTTATCAACCAAATTTAAGAAAAACTGACTACCGCCGGAGTTTGGTCCACTGTTGGCCATGGAAATGGTACCGCGGGTATTGGTGAGCAAGTCACCTTTGATGTGTTCGTCAGCGATAGCGTAGCCCGGACCACCGGTTCCCCAGCGAGCCTTATCAGCGTCGTTTTTTGTTAAGGGGTCGCCGCCTTGAATCATAAAGCCATCGATAACCCGATGGAATTTAATCCCATTATAAAAACCTTCGGTAATTAGCTTCGCAAAATTACCGGCCGTAATCGGCATTGTGTCGGCAAAGAGTTCGATTTCAATAGTTCCAGCAGTTGTTTCAAGGACGGCGATAGGGTTCATAGTATTTGTGATAGTTGGCTTAGTAACTTCTTGCTCAGCTGGAGTTAGTGGTTTGGTAATAGCAGTCACAGTTTCATCGAGCTTGGCCTCTGGGGCCACAGTAGTCCGACCTGACCAGTAGGATAAACCGGCCACCATGGCAAGCGTCACTCCTAATACGACAATCAAGGCACGGTATTTAACAAAAAGCATACAGTAGATTATTTACTAATAAGTGTTAACGTCATAACTCCGGTAATCAATCCGTGAGTGAGGGTAATCTGATGATCCCCCAGGTCTTTGATTGGTTCAGCTAGTACAATCGTCTCAACTGGCACTGCGTGCCCGGCTGATGCAACGGCGGCTGCAATGTCGCTCGCTTTAACTCCCTTGAATAAATGACCCTGAGCGTTGGCATCAACGGCCAAAGTTACCGGAGATACCAACAAGGCAGCTAGCGCAGCCGTGAATTCACCTTCGACTGTGGCGCGGACTTCGGTTTGTTTATCTGCCCTAGCCGCCACTCGTTTCAGATTTTGAGCTGACGCCACTCCGGCCATACCTTTAGGGATCAACTGATTGAGGGCAAATCCATCAGGTACTTCAACAACGCTATATCGTTTGCCTAATTTGGCAACATCACGCAGTAAAATCACTTTCATATCATAATAAGTTAACACCAGTAATGCGCCCTATCATACCAGAAAGTAGGCGTCTGGCCAAAACATATCCTAATACGACGTTGATCAATGACCCAAATTATCGAACAAAGTTCAAAAGGCTTCAAATACAAGGTGAGCAAGTGAAAGCTTGAACGCAGGAAGCAACGCAGTAGTTGATGGCTTTTGGACTTTCTACTTAGGCTTGGTTGAACTGGCCACTGCAACCGGGGCGACATAGGTGCCATGTAAATACGCTATCGCTGCATCCATTTGTGGGTCTTTACTGGCCAATCTGTCTTCGGGGGTGCGGGCAACGACAATCTTCGGCTTGAGGCCAGCGTGTGAAATCGAGGTACCATCAGGGGTCAGCCATCGTGCAATCGTTACCTTTAGGGCGGCTTTGCTCGGGAGATCAACCAATTCCTGAACGGAACCTTTACCAAAAGAATTTGTCCCGATCAAAGTTGCATAATCATGCTGCGCGAGCGCCCCGGCGAGGATCTCAGATGCCGACGCCGAACCACCATCAATCAAAACGACAATTTCACCCGGGGTAAACTGTTTGATATTCCGACCCTGGCTGCGCAGGACATCTTCGGGCCGACCATCAGCATAGCTCTCACGCACTATTACTTTACCGGCTGGTAAAATAGAGCTGCCAATAGCTACCGCGCTCTGCAAATATCCACCCGGATTACCACGGAGATCAAGCACTAGTTTCTTGGCGCCACTTTTGGTGTACTCACGCAAGGCATCTTGCATCTTTTGTTCTGAGATTGCGTTGAAGCTATAGAGGGCGATGATAAACGTATCACCACGCTTCTCGGTTTTAGTCGTAGGGATTTCTATCTGGGCACGAGTGACGGTAATTTCTTTGGTTTCGGTATCACCGGAGCGATAAATTTTGAATGTTACTGTTGTCCCCTCTGGCCCGCGGATCAAACTGACTGCTTCATCAATCCCCATCCCCTCAGTTGTAGTCCCACTAATAGAGACAATTGCGTCACCAGCGAGCAACCCGGCTTTATCAGCTGGCGTTCCAGACAGTGGCGCAATAACCGTAATTATATTATTACGTAACCCCACCTCCATCCCTACCCCACTGAAATTCCCAGCAATCTCCGCACCGAAAGCCTCTGCGTCCTTTGGTGGAAAGTATGTCGTGTACGGGTCACCGTAGGCGGCTACCAAGCCATCGATTGCTCCTTGGACTTTTTGTTCATCGGTTAGTTTGTCCGTACTGCTCGCTTTGGCGAATTTCTCATTCAAGAGCTCCCACACTCGCCAAAATTCAGTCAGGTCGGCCGTGGTCGTGTCTTTGGGTTCACCGGCAAAAAGCGAAAATAATCCGGCTGTTTGCGTATGGGTCGACGTAAAATTACTAAATTGCAATCCTGAGAAAAAGGCCCCGAGAGCGAGCAAGAGCGCCAAAGAGATGCCTAGGGCACTACTCCGCTTTTTTGGTACGCGTGGAGCAAACGTTGGTGTATCAGTAGACATGTCTTCATTATCGCACACCCCGCGCAACCTGCCAAAGTGCCCGGGCACAACAACCCCGGCCTACCCCCCAGTCAACAAATTTGCTACACTTAGGCGCACACAACTTCATTACTCACACCATGTTAGGACTCTTTAAAAAAACAGCAGTAGCCCCCACGACACCACTGCGGTTATTCAATACCGAATCAAGACAACTCGAGATATTCACCCCTCAAAACCCCAAACAGGTGCTGATGTATTCCTGTGGCCCAACGGTCTATGATTACGCTCATATCGGTAATCTCCGGGCGTACGTCTTTGTCGATATTCTTAAGAGGACCCTCGAATACAATGGGTATAAACTAAAAAACACGATTAACTTAACTGATTTTGGCCATTTAACTGATGATGCTGACGCCGGTGAGGACAAAATGATGAAAGGCCTCAAACGTGAAGGTAGACCGGTGACCTTGGCCGCCATGCGTGAGTTGTCTGATTTTTTTATTGATGCCTTTGTCGCTGATTTGCGTGAACTCCGCATCGCGATGCCGACAACATGGTCGCGTGCGAGTGATTACATCAACGAACAGACTCGCCTCGTTGAAACCTTAGAGGAAAAAGGCTACACCTACGAAACTACCGACGGTGTCTATTTTGATATTACAAAATTCCCTACCTATGGTCGTCTCGGCAAAATAAATTTAGACGAACTTAAAAACGGCGCTCGGGTTGAAACCGTCAGTGCCAAACGTCATCCGGCAGATTTTGCCGTCTGGAAAATGGGACTCCTGGGGTGGGACAGTAAATGGGGTAAGGGCTTCCCGGGATGGCATATCGAGTGTTCCGCTATGGCCATGGCAACTCTCGGTAAATCTATCGACATCCATACTGGTGGCATTGACCACATCCACACCCATCATAATGCCGAAATTGCCCAGTCTGAATCAGTAACCGGCAAGACATACGCCAAATACTGGCTCCATAACGAATTTATCACTATTGATAACGGTAAAGTCGGCAAATCACTCGGTAACTCAATTAACTTGCGCGGGTTACTCGATCGCGGCTTCTCTGGTGACGACTACCGCTACCTCCTTTTGACCAGTCACTATCGCGCTCCGCTTAATTTTAGTTTTGATTCCCTGACTGCTGCCAAAGCCGCCCTCTTCCGCCTCAAGCGCCACGTCTACGAAGACTACAAAAACGCCCCAACCAAATCAAACCCTGGGTACATGGAGCGCTTTACTGCCGCCATAAACGATGATCTCGATACACCAAAGGCCATTGCCCTGGCCTGGGAACTGGTCAAGGACGACACCCTCACTCCGGGCGGAAAATGTGCTACCCTCAAAAAATTTGATACCGTCCTCCAGATCGGATTATCCGACACCCTTGATGAAGCCCAGTTCAAACTAGGGGTAATTTCAAGTAACGACATGCCCGCCGATATCCAAACTCTCATCGATGCTAGGGAGGCCGCCCGCATCGCCCGCAACTGGGACGAATCCGACCGCCTCCGCACCGAACTCAATTTCAAAGGCTACGCCATTGAGGATACACCGAGCGGGGTGAAAGTATCTAAAGTATAGGGAAAATTGAATATAAAAATATTGGATAGATACAAACGAGTTCCTAAATTATTTACCTTTTAATCTGTTTTGTTTCATTCTTTTCCCTATCCAATATTCCATATTCCATATTTTATCCCCACTTTCCACAATTGTAGGTAGCTTTGATTAAACACGGTATACTACTTCCACTATGGCAGACACTCCCCGACCGACAAACAGAAACTTGCGCACGCCGCCGCACAATGTGGACGCCGAGCGGGCGCTCCTGGGGGCGATTATCCTCAAGCCGGACGTGATGCACGATGTTTCAGTGACGGTGTTCCCCGAGAGTTTCTACGCGGACAAACACCGTAGTATCTACGAAGCGATCTACCAAATTTTCCTCAAGGGTGACCCAATTGATATTGTCTCGGTGACGAGCAAGCTGACCGCTAACAGCGCGCTTGATCGCGTGGGTGGGGCGTCGTACATTACGGAGCTCATTGAAACGGTCCCAGCGGCCGGGAACGCCATGTACTATTCCGAATTAGTGCAGGGCAAAGCGATTTTGCGGGGCCTCATTTACGCCGCCGATGACATCGCCGAAATCGGCTACAGCAACCCCGAAAACACCGACGAGGCCATGGATCAAGCCGAGAAGAAAATATTTCAGGTCACCAACGCGCCCACGAGCCAGAAATTTAAAACTATCGGCAGCTCCCTCTCCGAAGCCTGGGAACGATTTGAATACCTCAGTGCCAACCAGGACGAAAAACGCGGCGTTCAATCAGGTTTCACTGCCCTTGATAACCTGCTTGCTGGCTTCCAACGCTCTGACCTCATCATTCTCGCAGCCCGGCCATCAATGGGAAAAACCACCCTAGCACTCGATATTGCCCGTAACGCAGCCCTCATTCACGGCGCGTCTGTCGGTATTTTTTCACTCGAAATGTCCGATCAGCAACTGGTTGATCGTATGCTGGCGGCCGAAGCCGGCGTGGACTCCTGGAAACTGCGTACCGGCAAATTATCCACCGACCAAGAATTCGAAGCCGTGCAGTCCGCCATGGCTAAACTATCCGAAGCCCAAATCCATATTGATGATCAGGCCGGTAACAACATTCTCAAAATGCGTTCGTCCGCCCGGCGGCTCAAAAACGAACACGGACTTGATTTGATTATTGTCGACTACCTCCAGCTTATGTCCCCCACCTCGACCAAGGCGAGCGATTCAATGGTGCAGCAAGTAACCGAAATCTCCCGGTCACTTAAAATCATGGCTCGCGACCTCAATGTCCCGGTGATTGCTCTCTCCCAGTTATCACGTGCCGTTGAGCAGCGTGGTGGTAAACCGCGCCTCTCTGACCTCCGTGACTCAGGATCAATCGAGCAGGATGCGGACGTCGTTATGTTCATTCACCGTGAAGACAAAATCGACAAAGAATCCGACAGGCCCAACATCGCTGAAATCCTAGTAGAAAAGCACCGTAACGGCCCCGTGGGCGCAGCCGAACTCTATTTCGACGGCAAGCACGTCAGGTTCCTCAATCTCGATACGCGACACGCCAGCCAAAGTAGCAGTAGCCATGATGATGACTTCTAAGGATATTGAAGATAGAATAGTAAAATATTGAAAATGTATGCAAGTAAAACTGTAAAAATTTCATTGACTTGTCCTCCGATCTATTCTGATTTATTGCGGCAAACAATATATTTCTGCACACCTTTCCTCTATTCAATGTTCCATTTTCTATATTTTCTATGAGCAACCTCGATAAACTCACCACCTATTTTGAAAAATTTCCGGGCATTGGCGGGCGGCAAGCTAAGCGGTTTGTATTTCACTTACTCACGCTTGATCCGTCTGCGGTCACGGAAATTTCGAGCTTGATTGCTAACCTGCAATCAACAGTCGTTGAATGTGCGTCGTGTCACCGCTTTTTCGCCAGCTCTGGCGGCACTGCGATCCTCTGCAATATCTGCGGTAATCAAAACCGTGACCAGGGCAAATTGGTAATAGTAGCGAGCGACAGCGACATCACTGCCATTGAACGCAGTTCACAGTACGACGGACTCTATTTCGTCCTTGGTGGTATGGTACCGCTCCTCCATAGCGAAGACAGTAAAAAACTCCGCGGCGGCCTCCTCAAAGCCACAGTGGAAGCACGTCTGCTAGCTGGCCTCGATGAAATTATCCTGGCCTTTGCTGTTAACCCAGACGGTGAAAATACCAGCCGTTTCGTCGAATCAATCCTCACTCCCCTCCTATCAACCGCAGACGCCCCACCGCGCCTCTCCCAGCTTGGTCGAGGCCTTTCTACCGGCAGCGAACTAGAATACGCCGACCCCGAAACCATAAAAAACGCCCTCCGCAACCGCGGCTAACTAAACTACACCACAAAAATACAAAGTACGAGGCAAGACCTCGTACTTGATTTATTAATTAAATGTGGTACGATACATGTAATCTGATATTAAAAAGGAGTGTTCCTAATGGACAAACTATCCCCCGACTATATAGTTTTCAATGCTGATCTCAAAGAAGGGAAATGGGTCTCTTTCACTTTACGTGAAGCAATTCAGGCAACAGAATGGCAGAACGGGGTCGAGATTGCCGAAGAGAATTATATCCACTTGATCGGATATCTGCAAATCGGAAACGGGTTGCGGGTTGACATGTTTGTCAAAATTCTGATCTGGAAGAATCATCTACAATAAAACAAAGCCGTAGCCGTCCTTAAAAAGGGGCGGCTACAAACTTTTTTAAACAAAAAAACCTCCCAAACGGGAGGAATTATTGTTACTTACGCAATTGATTCAATCTTGATCTGGGAGTGCTTTTGGCGGTGGCCGATTTTTCGGTCGCGGTTACTTTTGGCTTTGTAGCGGAGGATGGTGATTTTGTCGCCTTTTTCCATGCCCATGTAGGTGGCCTTAACCTTGGTGCCTGTGTACGGAGTACCGATTTTAGCAGCTGTGCCATCGTCGGTCATCAGGACCGTATCAAATTCAATTGCATCTCCAGCTGAAAAATCGCCTAACATTTCAACCTCGAGGATATCCCCGACTGATACGATATATTGCTTGCCTCCCGTCATGATGACGGCAAAGGGAGCCTGCTGTTTTGTAGTTGTAGCCATAGTGGTCGCTATAATACTAGAAAACCTTGAAAATTGCAATAGAACCTGTACTATGGACGAATTCCAGAAAGTAGGGAGGTTTGGAAATGAAAATGAAACAAGAACGGTTGGCACAAAAGAGTGCAGCGCCGCCACAAGTGGACAAAAATAAACCGTCCATCTTCAAATCCCGCCGCCGGCCAGTCGCACATACAGGACAAGGCTCGGCCAAAGTAAAAAAGGGCTTGCGGGCATATACAGCTTCGCGGAATGATTTGCAAAGTCCAAGGAGGGACAATGGCCAATACACGAGATCGCGGAAATTGTGGCAAAAACAATCAGCCGCGGCTACCGCCAACAAAACAGAGGGAAAAAATCATGTCTCGTCGTACCATACGACGAACGGAACAATCGGGAGATTCGGACCAAATAGAATTTGAAGGGCTGGAAAACCTTCTTCTGTACAACGGTCCTCCGTTGGACTGATCGACTGGCCGTACCGGGGGTAAATCCCCCGGTACGGCCGCTTTTTTTATTTTTAATCCTCCCCCTTGACCGGTTTCTCTAGCGCTAACGTCTCAAACCCAATGCCGTCACCAGCGATTTTCACCACATCCTTATCAATTTTACCGAGCTCTTTGTGGGCGTTGTTGTAGTGGTTGACGGTGGTGCCGAGAGATACGCCCAGTTTGTCAAAATACTCATTATACTGTTGCAGATGCCTAGTCAGCTTTTCGACATTTTTCTGAATCTCTTTGGCACTCTCTTCGACCTTAAAAGCCCTGAAGCCATAGAGAACGGACTGCAAATACGCCGCGAACGTTGTTGGGGACACGATAATGACATTCTTGTCGCGATAGGCGTAATCAATCAAGGAGCGACTATTAACCTTGGTCGCGCCAACCTCGTTTACCATCAGATCATAGTAGATGGCTTCGGCTGGAATATACATAAACGCAAACGGGAGGGTGCCGTCTTTGGGGCGAATATATTTGGCTGTTTCATCAATGCGTTTTTTGAGGTCGCTCGTGAACTCTTTTTCGACCAGCGCCCGCTCAGCATCTGTAGTCGCGTCAACGAGACGCCGATAGTTATCAAGCGAAAACTTGGCATCAACCGGGATAAACCCGTCTTTGGTTTCAATTACCGCATCAACCGTCTCACCACCGACAAATTGGTACTGCAATTGGTACGCCCCGGCGGGGAGCATATTTTCGAGCGCGAGCTGCAGCGACGCTTCACCCAAATTCCCCCGTTGCTTTTGGTGTTTAAGAACTTTTTCCAAATTTTGTAATTGTTCCGCTACCAAAAAAACCTGCTTACTACTCTCACTTACCTCAGACACATGCCGCTGCACGCCAATTAATTTTTCACTAACACTTTCCTGAATCGCCCGGATCTGTTCTCCAACATCTTTGTTAATTTGTTGTATCAGTTCTTTACTCTCTCGAAATTGCACCTGACTCCCCTGCTGCACAACCCGATTACTCTCACTCATCTGTTCACGCATTGACCGTGACAGTTCTTGGAGTTGTTGTTGCATCAACATCATCGATTCTGGAGTTTTTTGTACATCTGGTACCTTAATAAAAAACACATACAACAAAGTCCCAAAAATCGCCACTAACAGCACCACAATCAACATTGAAATCGGTTCCATATTGCCACCAGTGTATCACAATAGACAATAGTCCCAGGACTACATTTAAACCAACAGGAGTTTTTTATGCTATAATTTTTTCATATTTCGATTATTTATTCATTTTTCAGTCTTAATTCTTCTTTACTTTTTATGTCTCTCCACGATCAACTGCGTGAATCCCTCAAAACGGCGATGAAAGCCAAAGATGCGGTTACTCTAACCACTGTCCGCAGTATCATGACGGCCTGTACTAACGAATTAGTAGCCACCGGTAAAACTCCCCAAGATCAGCTCGATGACACTGGAATTTTAGCGGTAATTAAACGCCTCGCTAAACAGCGTAAAGAATCAATTGTGCAATATGAAGCAGCAGGTCGAATGGAACTAGCCGCACCCGAAAAACTCGAACTAGTCGTCCTCGAAGCCTACCTCCCTACTCTCATGACCCAGGATCAAATCAGACCCGTAGCCGAAGCTAAAAAAGCGGAACTCGGTGTGACCGACAAGAGCAAGCTCGGCATCTTAGTTGGCGCCGTCATGAAAGAACTCGGTGGCAACGCTGACGGGGCTGATGTAAAAGTAGTCGTAGAAAGCTTGTTTTAATATTTTTTAAAAAACTAATATGGGTATTGAAGGAAATTTTGGCATAGATGACGCCTTAACAAGCCTCGAGGAATGGAAATCGCTTCAGGTCGCAAAGATTAAATTTTTTTTAGTTTCAGAACTGGGATTAAATCAAAAAGCTGACCTTATAATTACTACTCAGGGAGCTCATAAGATTTGTGAAGTATATGTGAGTGATAGAGGGGTAATGACTACTTTTTTAATTTCACCTAATTCAATCGAGATAGCCAGAACCGCAACGACTGTTTCTGAAAGTTTATCTACGCAGGTAGAGACTATCCGAGAACAACATCGAACTGGACTTGAGGACTATTTTTCTAAATACCCAGAAACACGACCCGAATTAACTTGATTTTGATATTTTAGATCTCTGTGGTTTAATATAATCTGCTTTACCTGGGGGGTAGGTAAAAGCAATGAGGTACAAAATGAGCACAAGAAGGGTTAGTGTGGAGGTGACTGCAATTGTCTCCAGAACGGAGAAAACCGCCCAAATCAAAAATGTCGATCTTTTCAATTTGTATCAAATGTTTGGCTTTCGGGTAACAATCCTTCGCCAAGGAAACAGGATCATCATGTACTCGCCGCATCCTCGAGTGCAAGACATGTTATTTACTCTCTTGCCACTTATGGCAGGCTTCGCCCAAGAGAGAGTCCAGGTGAAAGTCCAAACCGAAGCACAGAATGAGCCAAAAAAAGTCCGAGAATGGTGTCCACCGTTCTATTCGCAATAAGCAACCAAAGGCAGATAACAGCAAGAGACCGGGCGCGATACCTTTTCGCGGCCGGCTCAATTTTTTTAAAAATCTTCTATCTGTTTGGCGTCTGTGATATCAAACTCCCCCACCTTGGTCCGCCGGAGTAACTGCAAGGTGGCAGGATAACCCAGACGCTGACCTAACTCTTCACCTAAGGACCTAATGTACGTGCCGCTCCCGACGGCAAAACGGACATTAGCCACCGCTATATCTCCGACTTGAGTAAACTTCAGCAGTTCAGCGACACCTACACGCATGGTGCGGATAGGGACCTCGGTCACCATAGACCCTGCCTGAGCTGCCTGTCTGGCGCGTTTGTACATTGGCACCCCGTCCACTTTGATAGCACTGTACGCTGACACGGGGAGGATGAGTTCGCCCACCATACTGGCTAGGGCTGACCGTACTGCTGATTCAAGCAGATTTGAAACAACCTTTGTCTCTATGATTTCCCCCTCAAGGTCGCCAGTTGTCCGTGATTCGCCAATGCGGATTTCAGCAAGGTATTCTTTGTCTAATTTTATAAACTCGGTTAGTCGTTTTGTCCCTGGGCCCACCCCTAAAATCATTAGCCCGGTTGCCAAGGGGTCAAGTGTCCCCGCGTGACCAATTTTCCGCACACCAAGCCGCTTGCGCAATTGCCTAATCACATCAAACGAAGTAATACCCGCCGGCTTATCAACTAATATAATTTCATCCATAGTGTTATGTGTGACTGACCTATCCCTACAGCACGAGCAAGCTAGGATTAATAACCAAGAGCGCTCCAAGGAGCAACATCAGTACTCCGCCAATTAAAAGTGAGAGTTGGGCGTATTTTTGGCCATGGGCTTGGATTTTACTGTAGCCCCAAATAGCTAAACCAAATACCAACAAGTCATCGAGAATATACCCAAAGGTATACACCAAAATGTACCACTGCCGTTCGAGCACAGAGAGCATATTAAGTTCGAGTATTTTTGTGTACGCCTGTGGGATGCCGATTGAGCAAGCGAACTCGATGACGTTGACTGAGAATGCAATGACGAGGATTGCGAACACCGTTGTGAGGGTAATTTTTTGGCTAGCGATAAATTTAAACTTGTTGATTGTCCGAGTTTGGCTGTCGATACTGGTAATGTCGCACACGAGCGCTGTGTTACGGTTTTTGTACCACCGCCACAAGAAAAATGATCCTCCACCTAATGCCAAGAATCCCACGAGAGGTGTCACAATTTGATCGAGTGCGACAAAGTCCCAGGTTTTGTACCAAACGTTGAGAATCAGGTTATACATGATGGCTTCAGCAACAATAAATACCCCAGCCAAGAAAATCATCTTTCGCCGGCTGCCGGCTTGAGCGAGAATAGCCAAAAACGTGATTAGTACCCACATCGCACAGGGATTAAAACCATCGATGGTCCCCAGCAACAGCGACAGACCAAACAAAGAGAACGTTTTTAGATCAACCACACCTACAAAGGGCAGGTCAAACACATACGAGGCTTCAGCCTCAGTGCAACCGGCATCAGAGCAGCCGCCACCAAAACTCACTTCTTGTTTGGGGGCATTGGTTAAGTGTTCTTCGATAGTGTAGATAGTCCCCTCTTTGGCAAAAGCAATCGCACGCTTCATATCACTGCCTGTAGTATCCGCTCCGTTAAAGCCCAAAAAAACCCGTTCGCCGATGACGGTTATCGGCGTGACTTTACTCAGCTCATGTTTGGCGACAACTTGATTATAAAGCGCCTTGGCGGCTGGATCAGTTACGATATTGAGATACACGTACGGGATATCCGCCTGGGCAAAAAATTCTTTTTGTTTTTTACAAAACCCACAATCGTCACGACCAAACATATACACAGTACCCAACGTGGCGATAGGCGCCATCTGCCCTACTGGAACCGAATTAAGTGTAGAGCTAACCTCAGCGGCCTCGTCACCCTCAAACGGAGCATTTTGAGCCATAGCGAAACTCATAACGGCAAAACAGGCTACGAGACAGACGCCAATATGAAGTGCCACCCGGCTGACAGTTTTTAGGTATTTCATAGGCCTCAGTATACCAAAAACCCCCGCCCATGACGATGTCATGGGCGGGGGTTCTGGCTATAGGTATTTGATTTGAGCTACAGACTGGCCTTGAACTCACCGTAGCCACTAGCTTCTAAATCACTCTCGGGAATAAACCGTAGCGCCACTCCGTTCATGCAGTAGCGCAGCCCACCGCGATCAGCTGGGCCGTCTGTAAATACGTGGCCGAGATGGTTATCAGCAATCTTTGACCGGACTTCGGTACGTTTTGAGAAGAAAGTGTTGTCTTCGTGTTCAGTTATTGCCCCACCTTCAATGGGCTTTACAAATGACGGCCACCCAGTGCCAGAATCAAATTTGTCTTTAGACGAGAACAACGGCTCGCCCGAGAGCACATCGACATAAATGCCCGCTTCGTAATTTTTATCTAGGGGGCTGGTTCTAGCCCTCTCTGTCCCATCCTCTTGGGTTACATTAAAAGCCACCGCCTCCATAGAAGTTTTTAGTTCGGCTTTGCTGGGCTTAATATAATTTTTCCACATAACAATTGAATTAGATTGATTGACCGGATTAGTAATAACTTCTGCAACTGGGTTTGCTACAGTTCGCCATGGGAGTGTCGCACCTGTGTCTGCTCCCCAACTGGCGGCAATAAATTTATCGCGTCCCGAAGCATTTCTGTAATATTGGTACTTTATTTTAGACAACGTCCCTTTGTAGTAATCTTGATGATAATCTTCCGCTCTATAAAAAGTACTGTCAGCTTCAACATCAATTCCTAGCGGTTTTTTATACGGACCATTTTTATCAACATCAGCAATTAAATTTTCAATTTTGGCTTTTTCAGCTGCATTACCATAATAAAATGCCGGGGAATAATACTCTCCTCGATCTCCAAATGAACCATCGTCATCTGTCGGATCCATATGCTTCATGGCATAGATAAGTATCTGTTCAAAAGTAACCCGATTGGCATCATAGGTCACTTCTACCACCTCACGATGACCGTTTTTTGAGTAATTTTCATAGTTGGGATTTGGTACATTGCCGCCAGAATAACCAGAAACAACTGCTATCACTCCCGGCAGTTTTTCTAGATCAGCCTCGACACACCAGAAACAACCACCAGCCACTAACATTTTCTCTGGTCTAGATACTGCTGAATTGGTTTGCGATTTTTCTGGCGCCACTATCTCTGTTTTTGTTACCTCAACATTTTTACCTGCGCCTACAACATCTGTGTCGGAACGCTTTTCCATCTGAGCCACCGCCCCCCTTGCAGCATCCAGTGGATCTAAAATACCTACTTCACTCACGGCCGGGTCGGTTGCTGCTCCGGGCAGATAGTGTTGATAGGCAGTATATCCTCCTACTAAAACGGCAATCAATAATGCTATGTATGTCATGTAATATTTGTTACTTCTGTTATTACGCGAGAATGTAAAGTTTCTTTCACATTTTGGTTCGAGTGCAGATTTATCTCTTGCGAGACATTTTCTACTGCACAAAATGCACAAGTGCTACTGTGCGCAAGTCTTTGCAAATTTCGTATACCAGTACCTACCGTACGCTCTAACACACGCAAAGACGCTGCTCTAGCAGCGTAATCGGGCATAACTTTACCTACCGTATTCCAAAAATCAATTGAATGATTCAAAACCTTTAAATGGCTTAACTCATGCACCACTACGTAATCACGTAAACACGGTGGTAAAAAAAGTAACTTGTAGCTAAAATTGAGATTCCCTTTTGATGAACAACTACCCCAACAACGTTTTTGATCACGAATACTCACTCGATTATAAGACAGCTGATAATAAAGATTAAAATACTCAAGCCGCGCATGTAGCAAAACACGGGCGGCTTCTTTATGGAGCTGATACGAATGATTAACTCGCTTTGGTACTACCTTACGACGAATAATTTTTTTCCAGCGTGAAAACATTGATCTCTAGTTTAACACGTGACTTAAACCCAAGCGACAAACAAAAAAGCCACCGTAACGGTGGCTTTTTTGGACATTTAATTAATTGTTGTCGTCATCGTCATCGTCTTCATCATCGTCATCGTCATCGTCATCTTCATCATCGTCTTCATCCATATCATCATCGTCGTTTTTATCACCCTCAAGCAAATCCTTAGCATCATCGAGAGTTTCTTCAGCTCTATCTGCCAAAGTGACTGCCTTTACATAATCTCCATCACTCAGAGCCTTTTTTGCATCAGTAATATCCTTTTCTCCTGCTACTAGATCCGCTTTAACCGTCGCTAGTGTGGCAGAAGAGGTAGTACTGGCGTATTCCTTTTTAGCCAATTTTTTCTTTAGGTCAGAAGCCGCCTTCATAGCATCGTCAATCTGACGAGTTGCTCCTTGCAATGTTGCCGGCTTAGCTGAACCGCTGTTGTCATTATCGTCATCCTCGTCGTCGTCATCCATCTTGTGTTTATTTTTCACTTTTACACAAATCATACCAGCCGTTGTCGAGGCTGATACTCCTTCACATCTTTTCTTAAATTTATCTTCAAATTTAAGTTTAAGACCTGGTGCAAAGAGAAGACCCACAGGGAATTTTCCTTCAGCCCGTCTGGCCTCAATAATCGCATCCATTGCGGCCCTGGTTTCAGCATCAATTTCACCAGTCACCTCTAGACCATTTTTCGCTTGGAATCTTTTAACGGCTTCTTTGGTCATTGGACCAAAGTAACCAGTAATAAGACCTCGTGGATAAATAGTTGGGTCTGATGCCAATAATTCCTGAATGGTTTTAATATCGGCGTCGGTCATCCCTTCACGAATATCAGCCCGGAGCTCTTTGAGCTCGGCTTGAGTACCAATTAATTTGGCCTTGAGCTCATTGAATAAGGTGGTGAGTTTAGCTAACTGAGCCAACAAGCCGGCAATAGTACTATTTACTGCTGGTGTTGTAGTGGCAGTTGTAGTTGCCACTGTAGTTGTAGCTACTGTTGTGGTAGCTGTACTAGTTGCTGTTGAAGTTGCGTCTACCGCTTGAGCGATTGGTGCCAGTGTTGCAGTTGCAAAAAATGCAAACACAAAGACAAACGTGATAATGGTTTGTTTCATATAATGAATAATTAGATAATAAAGCTTCTTTGCACATCGTGCAGATCAAGCCGTATTATTATAACAAATCAAAAGACTCACTACTACCAATCTGGGGACACAAAAGTTACGCCAGACTAAGCATCGCCCGCACCAACCTGATGACCTCATAGTCATATAACTCACCGGTTTCTTCATATAATGGCTTGAGCTTTTCTATTCCATGTTTCGCAATAGCATCACCAATATTTTTCAAAGCCTCTTCTAAATCAAAATCATAAGCAAAAATCTGCTTGATATCACCGGCGGTAATTTGCTTTTCCTCGGCTAATTTTTCCACATGTCCGATAATGGTCGAGACGGCTATGTCACGCTCTTTTGCAATCACAGCAATTTTCTTACCTGCTAAAATAAACTGCCGTGTCAGCGCGTAGGTACTTTCTTTTTGAATCCGCTCTACGGCCGACTTGGGTTTTTTCACTGCTTTGGGATCAGGGATTTTACCACCACAGGCCGTTACAAATTGTTCATGCATAGTCAGCAAATCAGTTGGGTCCAGGTTTTGGAAAGTCTCTTCAGCCGATTCTGACTCACTCCTAAACCCAGCATCCCGCCTAACAATCTTTGGATCTACCTGCAGTGCGTTGGCACACATGCCTAATATCTTGAGTCCAGAGAGACTGCGCACGCGGGACAACGCCACATAGCCCTGTCCAAACACAAAGGCCTTGGACAGATCAATTTCAGCCGCATCAAGCGACATTCCCTGACTCTTGTGTACCGTAATCGCCCAAGCGAGCCGCAATGGCACCTGTTCGACTGAAGCCAAAATTTTACCATCTTCCATCATGTCCCAACTAGTTGATTTGATATTAATTCTTTTACCTTCGGTAGTTTCAATAATCGGCGTACCGTCTTCACCATCAAAAGACACCACCCGCCCGAGCGTGCCGTTTACGTAGCCAGCTTCAAAGTTGTTTTTTGTACACATGACCATGGCGTCGACTTTAAGCACCAGCGTATCGGGTGACAGACAGTTTTTTACCAAGACCTCGAGCAGCGGCTTACTCCCGCGCCCGGACATTTTAAAAGTCTTTGGTTTAGTAGTCAGACTGGCGAGTTTGGTATTATTGACCGCGTCTACGTCCGCATTATGAGTGTAGAGGCGGGTTGGTTCTATACCTTCGTAATCGATACTAGTTTGGTCGTTGAGTAACGTGTAGTGTTCTTCTTCGATTTCATTACGCCTGATTGACCCGAGTAGTGCGAGTAGTGCCTCGTCCTCTTGGCGAAATTGATCAGAGAGATAACAAATCAAAGGCTTGGCATTCTCCCAGGCCCTTGATTCAAACCCATAACGCATCATGTCCCCATTTCGGGTCACTGGTGGCAACTGGAAAAAGTCCCCCACAAATATCACCTGCAGCGCCCCAAACGCTTCCCCCCTTTGTCTAATTGTCCGACAAATTACATCCACCATATCGAGCATCTTGCCATCAATCATCGAGATTTCATCGATAATGAGCACGTGCGCTTTTTTCACCCGCTTCACGGTCTTTTCTTTGGAGACAATCTGGTCGAGGTCATACTGATTGATATGATCACGCGCGCCGACCCCGCTCCAGGAGTGAATGGTCATACCGCCAATATGTGTCGCCGCAATCCCCGTTGACGCAGTAACGGCGACGGTCAAATCCGCCGCCTCCAGCCAGGCAATATACTGATTAATCACATACGTCTTCCCCGCCCCTGGCTCCCCCGTCAGAAACACATTCACCCCCGTCTTCAAAATATCGAGCGCCTGTGTTTGGTTCATATAGCAAGCAGTATATCATGGACAGTAAATGCCATTGACAATTACAATTGCACTGTATATACTTTAATTACATTCGGGATTTTCCCGCGACCCCGCCCTTGCAAGAGGGCGGGGAACATTTTTACCTAATGTATAGCTTTTGAAAACCTATCTTTATATTTTCAAAATCTACACCATCCAGAGTTCCTAACTTAGAAAATAACCTACGATAATCAATCGCCCTACTTGATGTAAGCAAGCAACTGTCACTGTCTCTGCCTGCGTAAATTTCACATACCAACTGCCATCTTTTTCTTTTGTACTTGTTGGTATAACAAAATAAAAGCCGTGAGATAATTTTTTAAAATAATAACTGGTCTAGTAAACTGTTTACTTTTACCACCAATCTCCGAGCCAACATTCTATCCTATACTTGCCCACCAAATATCACCTTCTGACACATAGGGTGGCTTATGTACACCTTCGTTTAATTTTGATTTAACCGGAAACCAATTTTCAAAGTCTTTCATCTTTTAATTATATACCACTTCAATTAATATCCTTTTTTATAGATTTAAAATTAGACAAAGAAAAATACCGCCTAAGGACGAAACCTTAGGAGGTATTTTTCATATGGATACATATACTATAAACCTGGAGCAGAAATCAGTCAAGATACTAAACCATACTGATTAATCACATACGTCTTCCCCGCCCCTGGCTCCCCCGTCAGAAACACATTCACCCCCGTCTTTAAAATCTCGAGCGCCCGCGCTTGGTTCATATGATGAGATTATACCACGATAAAAACTTATCCAAACCAAAGATATATGTCGATATATAAAAGATAGTTTATAAATGTTTGTTTCATTTCAGACTTAATTGGAAATTAATCTTAAATTTAATATTATTTTTCAAATTAAATATAACTAAACTTATTTGTGGACAGAGGAATTATTTTTATTTTTTATGCGCTACAATAGTAGTACCTATCTATGGCTACGCGCTCTTTGTCGATTGTGAATATGGACTCAACTGCGAAATCAGTTCGAACTGCTCGCAAGCGGGTTATTGCTCCTAAAAAGCCGGCATCAACTAGTCGTAGCCTCGTTACAAAAAAACAAACAAAAGAAACAACTCAGATAATTACTATCAAAAACTCCACTCTCGCGCAGGCAGTTTCTGCATTTCCCAAAATGTCACCAAATAAACTGCCAAAAACTCCAAAGAAATCAGCAATCACGACAGAAAAAACTGACAAAAAACTTGCTTCAAAAAAAGTCAGACCAAAAGTAGCTGTAGTCAAAAAATCGTCTCCAATAAAAAAATCTAAAGTTACCCAGAGCCCGTCTGAACATACCCACGAACCTCTCTCACACTACCCGGCCCCGCTCCATGCTAAAATCAAAAACGCTGAATTGCGGGCGATTCGTCGTCACCCACTTGGTCACCTCCTGCTTGAGAAAAAACTACGCGAAGCCGGTTTCCACGGTGGTATCAGCAGTGATAAAAAATTCCTGGAAAAATACAGCACTGACGAAAGTATTTTTCATGTCCGTCCCCAAGTTGTTCTCCAACCGAAACACAAACACGATATCGAAATCGCCGTCAAAGTGATTGCTGCCGAAACCAAACAATTCACTTCCCTATCTCTGACACCTAGAGCAGCTGGTACCGGGCTCTCTGGCGGATCGCTCACCGACTCAATTGTGATTGATGTCTGTCCTCACATAAATAAAATCGGTGAAGTCAAAGAAACCAAGGACGGCGCCACCATTGTAACCGAACCTGGTGCCTATTGGCGTGACATCGAAAAAAAACTAAAGAAACACCACTGCTACATTCCGTCCTACACTTCGTCCAAAGACATCTGCACCATTGGTGGTGCGGTAGCCAACAACGCCGCTGGCCCTGATTCACTCCGGTACGGACACTGCGCAGACTGGGTTGATTCACTTGATGTAGTACTGGCAGACGGCCACACATACACTGTTACCCCGTTGTCGTACAAGGAATTTAAATCACTTACCAAAGAAAAACACCTTCACGCCAAAATTGCCCGCGATATCTTTGCCCTGATCGAGAAAAACGAAAAAACTATCCGTGACGGCAAACCCAAAACCCCAAAGAACAGTGCCGGGTACGCACTCTGGAACGTCATACCAAACGGAGTGGCTGAATTTAAAAAAGGCCACGGGGTCTTTGACCTCACTCGTCTCTTCTCCGGTAGCCAAGGCACTATTGGTATCATCACCAGTATCACCATGCGCGCTATTGCGATTCAAGAAAACACAACCCTCTTCTCCATCCCTATTTTTGACCTCCAAGAAGCAGCTACGGTCATCCAGGCCGCCATGAAGTACAATCCGATTAATATCGAGATTTTCGACGCTCTCACCTTTGACCTAGCACTGAAAAACCCGGATTTCTTTAAAGCGCGCCTCGCCGGTATCGAGTACTACAAAGTCCTCCTCGCTATGTATACCACCTATCACATACGTTATGCCCGCAAAATTCCTGAATTCACCATCCTCGTTACTGTAGATGAAGACACGACCAGAGAGCACCCGGCGGACACCATCGTTAGGAAACTAACGACTGGTAAAACCCGAGCGCGCGTAGTAAAAAACGCCGCCGAAATCGAAATGTTACTCCAGGTCAGACGGGCCAGTTACACCCTCTCTAAATTCCTCGATCCCGGCAAACGCCCCGCTGCCTTCCTCGAAGACATGACCGTCCCACCAGAAAACATGGGCAAATTCTTTGGTGAAATCAAAAAACTCCTCAAAGAATTTAACGTGCAAGCCGCCATCCATGGACACGGTGGCAATGGTCACTTCCACTTCTACCCCCTCCTTGATTTTACAAACAAAACCACGCCACAACTGGTAATGAAAATGGCCGAGAAATTCTACGACACCGCCATCAAATACAAAGGCAATATCTGTGGCGAACACAACGACGGTATCATCCGTACCCCATTCCTCAACAAACTATTCACGAAACCCATGCTCGAACTATTTAAAGTAACCGAAGCCCTCTTCGACCCCGACGACATCTTCAACCCCGGCAAAAAAGTAAACCCAAGGTTCGACATCAAAGACTCCATCCGCCACACAAATTAAACACAAGAAAGACCGCGAACTCGTTCGCGGTCTTTTTCAGTTACAGAATTTCTTAGACTCATGCGTGGCCATAGACTTCAGGGATAGCTGAATCATAAGCTTCTTGTGCCTGACTAGCACCTGACAGCACATCACGGATGTGTGGATACCACTCATCAACTTCTTGAAGAACATCTTGATCACAGGGCTGAGAGAGTGCCAGCCTGTATGTCCAGAGCACAGTAACATGACGACCGGCAGAAGAAACGCTATGGAATGCGCCCAGTGGTATATCCCCATGAATCAAGTCAAAGAGCTCTCGTAGCCGCCGCTGTACTAGTACAAGTACTAATGATTTTCATCACCACCTTCTCCAGTGTACTTTACTGGAACGCAAAAAGTGGAATGCCACTGAATAACCAACCCGGCAACACAAGATTTTTCTCCGACTACAAATCTATGATCAGACCACTCTCCCTTATAGACAAAAGTAATGAGAGTATCTTCTTCTCTACGAAAGTCCCATCCTGTTACTTCGAGATATTCTTGAATTAAATCAATAGTGTAACTAGTCTGTCCGATGTCCATCAAA
>JAYTKW010000037.1:0-25403 GCA_043729945.1 Candidatus Kaiserbacteria bacterium
GGCTTCTTGGATGTCGTCGGCATCGTGTTCGGGCGGTGTGCCAAGAACTTCGATCTCGGTCGGGTCATAGCTCGCCACGGTCCCATCGGGATGCGTCACTTCGTAGCACAGCCCATGGCTGTCGTGGTGCACACCAACCGTTCCGACGACTTGCCATTGACGCTTTTCCCAACCTTCGTCGGTCCATTCAGCGCGTTTGGACAAGTTTGCTTCCGTCGTCTTGACGAATGTTCCCCTTGCAATGGGTGGGTATCTCATGTGCTTCTCCTTGCGTTTTTACAGAACAAACCGTTCTGAATGCAGAAACCATACTACAGTAATCTGTGTTTGTCCATAATCAGTGTCGAACCTTCAAACCTCCCTACAAAAAATACCATTGCAAAGCAATAGTATTTTTCGTTAGTGCGCCGGGAGGGAATTTCGGTCGTTACACGACCAGTATCCCAATTGGCTGGATTATTTCGCTCCGCTCGTAATCCAGCTCAATCGGGCTTCGAATCCCTCTCACAAGTGACATTCAGTCACTCGTTCCGGCGCACTAATAAAAACGGCACCCACAAAAGTGGATGCTCGTTTTTAAAAAGTGCACAGGACTGCTAGAAGTTAGAACTGCGATTATTGAAAGTAAGGAGTGCTTCTTGCCGAGTTTTGTTCAGAAGAAGGAAGAAGTATTTGCATAATTTAAACTGTACTGGTAATGTTCCCTTTGAAACAGTAACCAGGAGAGAGGACTTTGAGATGGTTGTTCGAATTCGAATCGTTACAGCACCGCCCAGCAATGTTGCACCCGATGAGGTGCGTGAGGCGTGGGTTGGTGTTGAGATGAACGCAATGCCAGATGGCGGAAATGCTTCTGGCTAGTGGGTCGGTGATGGCAATATTGGCGGTTATCTCGTCAATGGAGCAGCTGCATTTCACGCACTCGCTGAGGCGGGTAAAGATGATGCGGTTGCATTTTGGGAGAGTCTCCCGACCATCAGGCAACTTCGCTTCGACACCAACTGTTGTGAGGTAGTTCCTATCAACTCCGATGAGGTTCTCGCTTCGATTGAGAAGTTGAAAAAGTACCAACTTCACTCAAAGTTGTGGAGGGTCGACGGCGACGAAGCACATCGGATTTTGCCTCTGATGTGGCCTGTCATCAGGGAACTGCTCATCATCTCTGATGCCTGTGAAGTAGATATGATTGAGGTCAAGAATCCATAACCGCCTTGTCGGCGTGAGAAAAGCGAAAGTCGCCCTATCTCACCAGACAGGGCGGCTTTTTATTTTAGGTTCGAACTTGCATTTCTCTCTAACAAAATCATCCTTATAAATAAGGATGATTTTGACTGTGCGCCGGGAGGGATTCGAACCTTCGTAGGCTGATGCCAGCAGATTTACAGTCTGCCCTCGTTGACCGCTTGAGTACCGACGCGGTTTATTTGGTTGTATGGCTATTTGGGTCAAAATAGCGTGGGTACAAATTAGCACAGATTACTCGATTTAGAAAGGGGTTTTATGGTAAGCTTACGGGGTAATGAAGCATCTTTTGCCTGCGCTATTTTTGGGATTTATTTTATTGGTGGTACCGTTTGCGTCCGAGGCGGCGGGGTTGGTGCCGTGTGGGAATGTGGCGGGTGGGGAACAACCGTGTCAGTCGTGTGATGTGGTGAAGTTGACTAATAATGTGATTTCGTGGCTCGTGATGATACTCAGTATCATTGCCGCGCTCATTATTGTCTATGCGGGGGTAAAGCTCGTGACCGCAGGCGGCAATACCCATGCTATGGAAGAGGCGAAAAGCACCATGACCAACATCATCATTGGATTCATTATTGTTCTCTCTGGCTGGTTGGTAGTTGATTACGGGATGAAGGCGCTCGTGAATGATCGAACTTTTGGCGTGTGGAATGAAGTGCAGTGCACCCAACAGCCGGTAGCGACAACAACGGCGCAGACTACTATCAATTATACTCCTGCATTTGCACTGATAGGCAATGTTCAAGGATGGGTACCTGGGAGTGCTGCCGGAGCCACTGTAGCTGCCTGTGCTTTATTGCCCGGCCCTCCGGGGGTTCGAGAATACAATTGTTCCCCACAACAGACACAGTGTACCAATATCGGTGGTTTGGCGGCAATCAGTGCGGACGGAAGTACGGTGGCGTGTTCTCCTGGACAATCTAGTAGTGGGGGCGGTGGTGGTATAAAGCCACCAGATTTATCGGCTGGTGGTGCATGCGCAACAAATTTGGTACAACCATATTTTGGGGCGCAAACTGGAAACGCACAATGTATCATACGTGGGGAGAGCACTTGTGGTGCCAGTATGGTGAGTGTTACAGATAAAATGAGTATTGACGGCAGAGCTTTTTCGTTTGGTCCAATGCAAATCAATCTAACTGTTCATGAAATTATAGGTTGTGCAGGCTATCCTCCGGTGATGGACTGCAAAACTGCGTTCTCGGGTAGAAATTATTCAGCCCGAGTTATCAATGAGGGGCTCTATCAACAGTGTGCACGAGCAGTACAAAATATTGATTGTGGACTCAAAAACGGGGCACGCATTCAAAGGCGTGACGGATGGTACCCAACATGGTCAACAGCTGCCGGCTGTGGGTTAAGGTAATATATACGTATGAAAAAATTATTTCTAATTGTTATTGGGTTGCTGGTACTGTTGATTTCAGTCACATTGATTTTTCTAAACAGACAGACGCCGGCCGCTACGCCTGCATACCAACCAACGATATTCCCCGTGAGCTCTTCTTCAGTGTCTGTGAATTATGAGACTATTACAAAGAACCCAAACGCGATAGAAGTAAGTGCTGGCATGTATAATTTAAACGAATCCCAGAGTAATCCAAACGTTGGATACGCATTACTCTATTCTGAAGCTGATGACTCAATATATATATCAATTGATAAAGAACCGCTCTCGCAGACAAGAGAACAAGCAAGTCAGTATCTTTTAGGTTTACTTAATGTAACTCAAGAAGTTGCCTGCACTCTTAAAGTTTACGTTGGTGTATTATATTCTGTAAATAATACACTTTCTGGTCAAAATCTCGGTTTAAGTTTCTGTCCTAGTAGTATGAAATTGTAGTCTATGAAAAAAACTTTATTTATCACTGTTTTGCTAGTGTGTGCGTTCGGTTTCTTTTCTCAGACATCGCTTACTTTTGCACAAACTACAACCACGGGCCTGGCTCAGTTGTCGGGGTGTTCGGGGCTCGATTGTAGTGCGTGTAATGTGGTCGATTTGGCTAATGGGGTGATTAAGTGGCTGATTGGGATCTTGTTTGTGGTATGTGCCTGTTTGCTCGCGTACGCTGGAGTAAAGCTCGTGACCTCAGGCGGCAACAGTCATGCGCTTGATGAAGCCAAAGGCATGTTCACTAACATCCTGATTGGTTTTTTGATTATTCTGTCTGCCTGGCTGATTATTGATACGATTATGCGGGCGCTGGTGGGGACCAAAGATAATCCCGGGCAGTTGGTTGCTACTGGTACTGCTAGCGGCTGGTTGTTTTGGTCAGATGTTCAGTGTCAGGAGTTGTATGTGCCGGAGAAGAATGATCCCGAGACGTTGAATTATGAACCGGTCTTTACTGCTGCCGATAACGAGATTTCTTCTCCGACTACAATCACCACAGTGTCACCAGGAGGAATCTATTATCCAACGGCAGGTGGAGTGCCTGACGGACAGTTGTCATATCAGCCTGGTATTTCTGCACAGCGAGCTCATGCTTCAGCTGAACTCAATACCCTGCTTAACTGTATGGCTAGTAAGTTGCCGTCAAATGTTGGGGTAGTATCTTCAATTTCTGACAGCAGAATAGTAAATGGTACCAAGACGTTTGCACAGTGTTGGGGTGGAGGTTGTGCACATACAGCCGGCTCGTGTCATTATGGTAATGGGTTTGGCGTAGTGGGTAGATCATACGCCGCTGATTTTGGTGACGAAAATAATGCTGACGACATCAAAGGTGCTGCCTATGCCTGTGGGGCAAAAGCAGCAGCTGTCCATAATGGAAATCATGTGCATGTAACATCTCGTGGCTGTAGAGGGTATTAGGTGGTTAGGCAAACTTTTATTTTTTTACCACGCTCCAAATATAGTAAGTGTTCGCGACCCCGACACACTCATGGCAAAGCCATCAAGCAATGCAGATTACGGCGGTCACAAGTTACTAACTATATTTGTTCGCTTTCAGCTCCAAATCTAGTAAGTACTTTCGACCCCGACTCGTGGCTCGCAAGCTCGCAACACTCCGTCTCCCGCAGTCGCACGCACCTGCCGTACCCTGCGGTCACGAATCACTAACTATATTTGTTCACTACGTTCCAAATCTAGTAAGTGTTCGCGACCCCGACTCGACTGTCGCGGAGCGACATGTCTCCGTCTCCCGCCATTGCCGCACGTGCCGCAGGGCACGTGCTAAACAAAATCACCATCAGCAAATTGCTGATGGTGATTTTGTTTGCAATGGCGGGCCCACGAGGGCTCGAACCTCGGTCAACGGTTTTGGAAACCGGCATTCTACCACTGAACTATAGGCCCGTAATCTGGATACCTTTTGGTAAAGGTGGGTACATAGTAGGCGAAAGGTGCTGTTTGGTCAATGTGGGTACGGCTCGAAGTGGGGTGGTCTAAATGTATCGGTTAACCGATACATTTAGGTGAGGGTTTGGGTAAGGAAATTAGTAACAAGCTTGATTGCGGCTTCTGGATCGGCGGGAAAGGGGAGCCAGACTATGTTGGGGTCGTTTTTGAGCCAGACTCGTTGGCGTTTAGCGTACTGGCGGGATTTGTTGGTTAGTTGTTCAATCATTTCATCCTTGTTTAGTTTATTTTGGAGGTGTAGGGAGAGGTAGCGGTATTCTAGTCCAATCGCTTCGAGGCGGTCCCAGGACAGTCCGTTTTGGTGTAGGGTTTCTACTTCTTCGATCATGCCGATTTTTAATCGATCGAGTATGCGGGTATAGATACGTTCGTTTAGGATTTCAATTGGTACGTCGATGCCGATAGTTAGCCAGTCGTAGGGGAGGTCGTTTGTGGTAACTGGGGGGACTGAACCGATGGCGTCAATTACTTCTAGGGCACGGACGAGACGACGGGGATTGTCGGGATCGATGGTTTTGGCCCGTCTCGGGTCCTTGGTCTGTAGTTCAGTGAATAGTTCAGCAGTAGTTTTTTGTTCCAAAATGGCGCGGAGAGTCGGGTTTGGTGGTACCGGGGCACTTTGCATCGTGCCCTTGAGTAATTCCAGGTAAAAGAACGTTCCGCCGGCGACGATGGGTAGTTTACCGCGGGTAGAAATGTCTGCCAGTACCAGCTCTCCTTCACGTTTAAAATCGGCTCCAGTGTAAACGGTAGCAGGGTCGACAATATCAATCAGGTGGTGCGGTACTCCGGCCATTTCCCCAGGGGTTATTTTAGCCGAACCAATATCCAGTCCGCGGTAAACTTGCCTCGAATCTGCTGAAATAACTTCACCGTCAAAATGGTAGGCGAGTGAAATAGAGAGGGCAGTTTTGCCTGAGGCGGTTGGTCCGACAATGGCGATAGCTTTGGGTTTTTTTTTCATCTTAAACGTTACGAGCTCTATTTAGACTCATTAAAATTTCTGCTGAGTTTGAAAAATCATTTACTGATTCAATCGGTAAATTATCTAAACGAGAGAGTTTCATGTTTGGAGTGTAGCAGTAATTATAAAAAAAGAAAACGCCGCCCCATAGCGAGTGGGGCGGCGTGAGATAATTTAGGCCCCACTGTCGAGGTGTCGGGCAATTTCAGGAAATTGCCTTGTCAATTCCTCGACCAATTGGTAGACGGGGAGCAATTCGTTTGTAGACATCCCTTCGCGGAAGGGTTGTTTGCTGAGTTGTTGATTGTGCCACATTACACGCCAGCTGTCGCAATCAATAACGTCGCCGACCATGATTTCAGTATCAAAATCATCTGCGATATAACCGCATTCAATTTTGAAGTCATGTAAATCTCCACCTATGACACCCCAGAGCTCTTTAAGTACTTTATTCACTGCAAGTGCCAAGAACTTGCAGTACGTCAGCTGACCGTTCAGTATCCGTCGTTCGTCCATGGACATTAGTTCCCAGTTCATTTCGAGCATAGGACGTTCATGGTTAATCGGTTTATCAGGGTGATGGAAAGCCAATCTGGAGCCATCATCCGAAAAGCTCATGTACGGGTCATCCGTTTCCAGCACATGTCCCCGAAAAGTTTTATCGTGCGTTTTGAAAAAGAACTCAACGACCGGTTTGTTGAAGCGGTGTCCTTTCTCAACGTCCGGATTTCGCTTACAGTAGGAACCAACGGCCACATTTCGCACCACAATCTCAACCGGAATCATCTCAATGAGACGGGTGATAAAACTATCACCGTCCCGTTGTTCAAATGCCAGAGGTACGTTGAACAGCCTCAGCGCTTCAAATACATGGCATGTAGTGGCGTTAGCAAGTACTCCTTTGCCGGTCATGAGTTCGCGACGAACGCCATCGCCAGCCGTGACGTCGTCTTTAGACAGTACTCTTGCGAGATTCGGGAAGCCTTCAATCGGCACGATGATTTTAGTTTTGCCTTCAAGCATGTTGTTTCTCCTTAGGAAACAGGGTTACAAATAGCAGTTCTAAATTTATAGTATAGAAAAATCAATAAAAGTCTAGGTTTATCGAAGATAATTTGCTACAATCTCAGGTATCACCGAATTGCCGCGGTGGCGGAATGGTAGACGCAAAGGATTCAAAATCCTTCGATCGCAAGGTCATGAGAGTTCGAGTCTCTCCCGCGGCACATGAAAATATACCCTTCGGGGGTATTTTTTTATGTGCCGCGGAGCAAGTGACTAAATGTCACTTGCGCAAGAGACTCGAAGCCCGATTGAGCTAGATTATGAACGAAGTGAAATAATATAGCCAATTGGGGTACTGGTCCTGTAAGTACCGAGTCTCTCCTTACAGGAGCTGTCCACTCATTGGATAGCAAGCTACCTCAATGAGTCTTGCAAAATACTCTCAGTCTTTTTCACCCGCGGCACAACTTATAAACACCCTAAAAATGCGACTATGGTACAATAGGTCTCGAGCACCCTGGTAGGGTTTTTGGGAGGTGATACGCTCGCTTATTTTCTGTATTTCTATTTATTATGGCATTTCAAGGTGATTCTATTTTCTGGGTGGAAGTTGAAAAAGTGGTACCAAATCCGTTTCAGCCACGGCGGGAATTTGATGAAGCTAAATTACGTGAGTTGTCTGAATCGGTACGAATGTACGGGATTCTACAGCCTCTGACGGTAACCCGCCGGGAAGTCCAAAATGAAGACGGTTCGTTTCGGAGTGAGTACGAATTGATTGCGGGCGAGAGGCGGTTACGTGCGAGTAAACTAGCGGGTTTACTGCAAGTACCAGTTATTATTCGCGAAGGGGAGCAGAGTGAACAAGAAAAGCTGGAGCTGGCTATTATTGAAAACCTGCAGCGCGAGGATCTCAATGCGGTTGATCGGGCCATGGCGTTTCGCCAGTTGGCAGATGTATTTGGGTTGTCTCATACGCAAGTGGCACACAAGGTCGGCCGTAGTCGGGAGTATGTGTCGAACACGATACGACTGCTGGCTCTCCCCGATTACATGCTTAATTCACTACGGTTAGGGGACATGAGCGAAGGGCACGCACGGACGTTGCTGATGCTCAACGACCGTCCTGAGGAGCAAGATACGGTGTTCCGCGAGATTTTGCTCAAGAAGCTATCGGTGCGTGAAGTGGAACGCATTGCGCGGGGGATTGCTAGCGAGAAAATCCGGGTCAAGGGTGATTTTGACGCTGATTTGTTGGCACTCGAGAAGAAATTTACCGAGACCTTGGGTACTCGGGTCAGTATTATTAAAACCGAATTTGGAGGACGGGTGTCAATTGATTATTTTACGGCTGAGGATTTAGAGTCGATGCTAGCCCGGATGAAGATTGATCAGCCGCCAGTAACTGCGACCACCCCCGTCGCGCCTGAACCGGACAGTTTGAGTTCATTTCTCGAGCCACGCGAGTTAGCTAATCCTCGGGCTGATGAGTTGGCGATCTTGACTGATAGTACTGGTTTGGAGCTGGCGCCAGTCGTTGATTCAATCAACAGCGGTATAGAAGATACCGTGAGTCCTGCGGAGGTTACTCCTGAGCCTATTTCGCCACCATCGAATGCTATCAATTGGACGAAACCAAGTGTACTTTACCCAAATGCCCATTTGCCAGTCCAGCCAGCAACAGACTTGCCAGAAATAGAATTGCCTTCATTGGAAATGGATGTTCCGGTAGGTGATTTTGAAGAGTCATTTGAATCTGAACCGGTATTTGAAACGACCAGTAATCCAGTAATTGAAACTGTAGTAACGGAATTAGTAGATGAGCCGATTGCCGAAGTGAGTATTGTTGAGATGGTGGATGAAGTCGCACCTGAGTCAGAACCAGAGGTTGCTGTGACTACGTCAGAAGAGCCGGCAGAATCTCCCGTTGTTGCCGTAGAGACACCGACATCGACCACACCACCACGGAGTTCGTTCCGGGAACAATTGGCAGCCCTGTTGGGGCAGGTACCAAAACCGGTGGCGGACACACCGGCAGTAGCGCCAGTTGCAACGCCAGTACCAGTACCAGTCCCGGTGCAAAATACCCCAGTTGCTTTGCCCACTACTGCTACAGTGGCAGCGACCCCAGTGGTTGCAGCTGTCGCAATAACGCCCGCTCTCGCCTCGTCAGAATCAGACGACAGCCACCTCTACGACCTCAAGAATTTTTCGATTTAAGAACTATAGGTATCACAAAAGACACCGGGCGATCCTTTACAGGTTGCCCGTTTTTTGGTATAAAAGTCGTCTGCTAAGGAGCAGTGCGGATGGAGAAGTCTCCCCGTAAGTTCAACCAAAAACGGTCTTAACCGTATAGAGAAAACAGGACAGATAAAAATCATGAGTGCCACAAGAAAAATAACGAAACTAGATACTGATATATTCGGATGGAATCCTTCGGGGCATATGATATATCGTATCTCAGGCAAGTTAGTGCCAGAGCATGAAATCCCAGGGGGATTTAATTCTTCCCGATCGACAGGGATTCCGGTCAATAAGCCTCCAAGAGGGGCAGTTATTTTACCAACGACAGCAGTTGTAATGGCCGAGCATTCTCGGACGCACAATAGCTAGTCACATATCCCGTCGAACTTTGCAGCCAGCTTCAGCGGGCTGCTTTTTTCATGTCCGATCTATCCAACTACCTGCTCCTCTAGTGCTGCTCTGATCCGGCGTTTAGCCAGCGTGGTTTTGGTCATGTCCAACCACTTTTTGGTGGGTTTGGCTCCTTTGCGGGTTTCGACTTCGACGATGTCGCCGTTGCGTAATTCGGTATCAAATTGGACTAATTTTTTATTTACTTTGACACCAGAAATGTGGTCACCGATATCCGAGTGAATGGCGTAGGCGAAATCAATAGGAGTGGCGCCAACAGGCAAATCAACCACGTCGCCATTGGGGGTAAATACGAAAATGCGGTTGGAGAAAAAGTCAGCCCGCATTTCGGTCATGAATTCATCTCCCGTGCTCTTATCCCTAGTGTGCATTTCGCCAATTTGGCTGATCCAGCCGGGAATTTTTTCTTTGTGGGGGACAGCGGCGTCGTCTTTGTCGAGGTTGGTTGGTACGGCGGCTCGGGCGAAGGGTCTGAATAAGCTCGGTATTAAATTGGCGAACCGTCCAACCCCAACAGCTGGGCCACTGATGGTTGGTTGTTTATAAATAAAATGCGCAGCCACACCAAATTCTGATTCCTGGTGCATTTGTTTGGTGCGGATTTGGATTTCTAAAATAGCGCCGTGGGGGGTTGTGACTGTCGTATGGATCGATTGGTAGCCGTTGGGTTTTGGGAACGCGATGTAGTCTTTCATGCGTCCGGGGAGCGGTCGCCATAACTGATGAATGATACCGAGGGTCTGGTAACACTCTTCGACCGTGGGCACAATCACGCGAATAGCGAGCAAGTCGTACACAACGGCGATGTCCCACTCTTTGCGACTGAGTTTATGATATAGACTAAATAGTCCTTTGACGCGGTAGGAAGTATTAAAATCGATGACTTTGGCTTCGGCGAGACGCTTTTGCAGGACTTTGCGTTCGCGCTCTAAAATCTCATTGGTTTTCCCGGCCCGGGTCTCGAGGAGTTTTAATACCCGCTGATATTCTTCTGGATAGACATACGGAAAAGCGAGGTCCTCGAGTTCCTTACGGATTTTACCCATCCCCAGACGGTGAGCTACCGGGACGTAAATTTCGAGGGTTTCGCGGGCAATGCGGAGTTGTTTTTCAGCTGGGACATGGGACAGAGTTTCCATGTTGTGCAGGCGGTCCGTTAGTTTAATGATTACTACGCGGATGTCTTGGCTGGTTGCAACGAATAATTTACGGAGTGACTCGTTATGCCGGTCGGTACCATAATAACGAACCGAACTCAGTTTCGTCACTCCTTCAACCAGGAACAAAATTTCCTCACCAAATTCAGTGCGGATTTGGTCAACGGTCACCGGTGTGTCTTCGATGGTGTCATGGAGCAGGCCGGCGGCGACTGTACGTGGTCCCATCCCCATTTCAGCTAGTTTAAATCCAACATTGGCCACGTGCAGCAAATACGGCTCGCCCGAATAGCGATTTTGCCCAGCATGCGCGGCCGCCGTGACTGCGTAGGCTTTATTAATAAGCAGTTTGTCTGCTTCGGTGGCGTTGGCGAATTGGCCTATAATGTCGGCTGCTGTTTTCATAGACGGACCCACGTAAATAGCGAGCTTCCGTGTTGCCGCAGCGAGTTTAATCGGCAACGTACGCAAGTACGTTTTCTCATAAACTCTTGCGTCGCCTCGAATCTCATCTATTTCCGTTAGTCCTTTATTGTATGGAGGAAACAGGGGATTGGCAAGGAGCGGTTAAGGAAGGCGGGAAAAGAAGATGGAAAAAAGAAAATACAAAAACTGAATGAAAATAAGAATGAGTATTTCATTGGTCCTGCTGACTCTTTTCTTTTTTAATTTGATTCTACTTTTTCTTTTTTACTTCTTCTTTCACCTTTATCCCTTGAGTAAACTAATAGCTAGCTCGAGCGTGATGTCTTCGTTTTTTACATCATCGGGGATACTGATGCGTTTGAAGCCTTTGCGCATGTAACGGCCGGATTTTGATTCGAAGATATTGACCATCTTTTTCGTAGTCGGATTGATACCGAGTTCGAGGAGAAGTTTTTCACCTTTACGCGCGGCTTTGGGTTGGGCGTAAATTTCCAGTGCTCGCTCGTAGGTGATGGTGTAGGGGTCGTCGGCGCCTTTGAGGGAGCGGAAATCACCGGCGTGGGCGAGGTAGGGGCCGTACTGGCCGGTATTGGCAACAATCGGCTCACCTGTTTTAGGGTGCGCACCTAGTTCGCGGGGGAGTTCGAGGTATTTTACTGCATCAGCCAAGGTGACATCTTCGGGTTTCATTCCGGCTGGTAGGCCTGATCGTTTCGGGCTGATTTGTTTCTTGCCTTTGATTTTTTCTGGCGTTTCACCTAATTGGACGTACGGGCCAAATTTACCGTTCATCACAAAAATCGGTTCACCCGTGTTTGGGTGCGTACCAATCGGGGCATCTGGCCTAAGTTCACTGCCGTCAATCATGCGGGCGCCGTTACAATCAGGGAAGCGGTCACAAGACAAGAACGTACCAGAGCGTCCTAGCTTTATCACCATGTCACTCCCACACTCGGGGCAGGGGAAACCAGCTGGACCAGCGCCGAGGTTGGTTAGTTTTGGGATGTCTTCTTTGGCAGCGACGGCTTTTTGAAAAGGTTTGTAGAAATCAGTGAGAGTTTTAACATAAGTGCGGGTCCCTTCGGCAATTTCGTCGAGCTCAGTTTCCATGTCGCTCGTAAATGTGTCTGAAATATATTCGGCAAAATGGTGTTCGAGAAAACTCGATACGACGTCCCCAGTGTCGGTGGGGATGAGGGTGCGTCCCTCTTTGGTGACGTACCCGCGATCGGTAATGGTTTTCATGGTCGAGGCATACGTTGATGGGCGACCGATACCACGTTTCTCGAGTTCTTTGATCAAGCCCGCCTCACTGTAGCGGCCGAGGGGTTGGGTTTGTTTGGCTTCGATGTCGACCGATTTGAGCGTGAGAGCGTCACCGACTTTGAGATTTGGTACCTCGGTGTCTTCGCCACGGGCCCGGGTATCAGCCGCGAGCCAGCCGGGGAACATGATTTGTGAGCCACTGACCGAGAAATCAGGGATGGTCTCGGTACCACCGGTAATATTCGCCAGCATCTTGGTACGCATCATGGTAGCGTCTGCCATCTGGGAGGCCATTGTGCGGCGCCAAATCAGCTCGTAGAGAGCTTTTTGGTCGGCGGTCGCACCAACTGACTTCTTACTAAAATTGGTTGGCCTGACGGCTTCGTGGGCTTCTTGGGCACCTTTGCTCTTTGTCTTGAAGGTGCGGGGGGTGAGGTAGTCCCGGCCGAAATCTTTGGTCACGAGTGAATAAATTTGGGCCAAGGCCACCTGGCTCATGTTGGTACTATCGGTTCGCATGTAGGTAATGTGACCAGCTTCGTACAATTTTTGGGCCGCACCCATCGTGCGTGACGGTGAAAAACCGAGGCGGGTTGAAGCGACCTGTTGTAGGGTCGAGGTAGTAAATGGTGGTTTGGGTGTGCGCTTGGCTTCGGTCGCTTTGATGTTGGTCACGGCCCAGGCGTTCTCTTCGCCTACTGTTTTTATGCGGATGGCTTCGACTTCAGTTTTTGGTTCAACGGTACACAAAAACGGTATGGCTAGTTTTTTGGCAATGGTGTTGGCGGTCAGTACGAAATAATCTTCGGGCACAAAGGCACGGATTTCTCGTTCACGTTCCATCACAATCCGCAGAGCGGGGGACTGGACACGGCCGGCCGATAGTCCGTAGCGAACTTTTTTCCAAATGAGTCCCGATAAATCATATCCGACTAATCGATCGAGGATGCGACGAGCCTCCTGGGCCTCCTTGAGATTTTCATCAATGGCCCGCGGATGGGTGATGGCTTCACGGACGGCATTTTCGGTAATTTCGTGGAATACCACTCGCTTGAGGTTTTTATTACTCCCTTTGATACATTCTGCTACGTGCCAGGCGATAGCCTCACCCTCACGGTCGGGGTCGGACGCCAATAGTACCAGGTCGGCTTTTTTGGCCGCAGCTTGTAGACTTTTGACGATGCTCTCTTTGCCGGCAGAAATAATGTAATGGGGAATGAAGCCACCCTCGATATCGACGGCGTCTTTGTTGCTTTTCGGAATATCCCGGATGTGACCAATCGAAGACATGACCCGATACCCGGTACCAAGGTACTTTTCAATGGTCTTGGCTTTGGCTGGTGACTCGACGATGACGAGGGTGTTGGTGACGGTTTTACTCATATATATGTGCTACACAAATACTAGCTTTTGCCGATTCTGTCAACTTACGTCAGCGAACAAGTAAACCGTTTTTCACACATGTAGTCTAAGCCGTCTGTACGTTCGTCATAAATCGCCTCCTCTAAACATATCGGTTAACCGATATGTTTATAGGAGGCGATTATAGATTCTGGCTCGGGCGCGTGGACTAACTTGGGCCATAATTAGGTCTTCAATAAGTGATAGGAAGCGATTTTGATCTTTCTTTTGAACGTTACCAAGCAAGCCGTTGTACTGACCTCGTTTGTATTTTTGATACAAACCATGGGTAGTTGAGAGACTTAGTCCAAGCACTTCGCTTGCTCGATAGGCTGAGAAATTATTTTTAAACATTAAAATGGTCGCGAAGCGCTTGACTATCATGATGCACTCGGTTGGAGTTAGTAGTTCGTTAACAAAAAACGCTGCATTGCTATTTTTTAATTTTACTAAGTATGTTGTCAATTCAGTAAACGCAATTTCGTAATCTTTTGTATTGATATTATTTGTCGATACGTTTGTCATAAATGTTTCGATTAACCGATATACTTAGAAATTTTTAATCAGATGGCGGCGCGGTAGTTGTTACCTTCGATTGTTATGTAGCCGTGCATTTCCATTTGCATGAGGAGGGTGGCCGCTTCGTGTGTAGGGAGTCCGAGTTGGCGAATCAAGCTGTCGCGGTCAGTCGGCTCGTGGAGCAGTGAGATGACGAGGGACTCTTGGGATGATAATTCGGGGAGGGGGAGAGTGACCAGAGATTCATTAGGGGTGATACCCAAGGCGTGGAGTATATCAGTGGCTTCGGTTATGGGGGTAGCGCCTAGTTTCAGAAACTGATGAGTACCGTCTGCGGTCTTGGAAAAGATACTGCCCGGGACCACTAGTAATTCACGATTATAGTCAGTGGCCATTCGGGCCGTGATGAGGGTGCCGGATTTTTCGGCGGCTTCAATTAAAATCGTGGCTTCACACATGCCGGCCATAATGCGATTACGCTGTGTGAAAGTCCATTTGGCGGCCGCAAGAGTCGGTGCAAATTCAGATAACAATCCGCCGCCAGCAGCGACAATCTCTCGAGCGAGTCGTTTGTGACTGGCGGGGTAGATGACGGACTCATCGAGTCCGCTGCCGGGCACCGCCAAGGTGTACAAACCGTGACGTAGGGCGGCCTCGTGGGCAAGGGAGTCAATCCCCAGGGCCAAGCCCGAGATAATTCCAACGGGGTAGCCAGCTAAACCACTAATTAAATGTTCAACCACTTGTTTCCCATAGGTAGTATATTTACGCGAACCTACAACCGCGAGCAGTTTAAGCTCAGGTGAGGGGAGATTCCCGACCAGCCACAATTCAGTTGGTGGCTGCGGAATTTCCGCCAGCAGGGGTGGGAATTCTCGGTGAGATATTTTTCTGATGGCCCAATCAGACATACAAAAAGTGTAACACGTGAAGTGGTCGTTATTTTTGACTTAGTACCAAAATAGTTGTATTATACTATTTGCTTTAAAAAACCTCGATAACCAAAAAAAGGAGGAGTCGATGCGTTCTATTACAGGAGTTCTTGTTATGTTGCTGGTCTCGGTTCTATCTCAGGCTGCGCAGGCAGCAGATGACTGGACTGGATTGTCTTTTTCGCTTGGTGTGAATCAGAGCGACGGTGATTTCTCACTGTCACACCGAGGACAGATGTTTTCATTCGGGGAGATACTCAATGTACCGCTGTCAGGCACGGTGACGACCTATGAGATCGGATACCGCTTTCCGATAGGCGGCAGCAACCTGCGGCTTGGCGTTAATGCCATTTTGCACGATGGTGCTATCGGCGGCAGCAAGACCTGGGATTCTCGGTATGCTACCGCTACGTTTGCGGTGACCTCTGACCTGCGTCTATCCCTCGGGGCAGAAGTGGGTACAGTCATAGGTAAACGGGAACGACTTTATGTTTATGCTGGGGCCGGCATGGTCGCCACTGATCTGGCAGCTAGCTTTGCTATCGATACACCCTTCGGTGACTGGTCGAAAAACAAGGAAGGTGGCGCCGTCGGTGCCATCTATCGGCTTGGCTTGCAGTACCAGGTGAATGATAGCCTGTCTGTTGGGCTCTCTGTCAGCCAGATGGAGTTTGATGCCGGCAAAGCCTTTGGTCTTGGTGACATGGGAGAACAACGGTTCGAAGCCGAGCTGGAGCAGACCATCTTTGGTCTGAACATCAGCTACAACTTCTGACCAGATCTTGCAGCGGGCTCCCCAGCCTGCTGCTTTTTATTTTGTCTTAAGTATTGAATATACTGTGATTTCTAGTATTCTATGTAGACTATGTTAGATATTAAATTTATTCGGGAGAATGTTGAGTTGGTGAAGATGGCGGCGGTTAAGAAGAAGATTGTAATCGACCTCGATCGGTTGGTGGTGGTTGATGATGCCCGCAAGGCTCTCATGACAACCATGGAAACCAAAAAGGCCGAACAAAACCGCGTGTCTGCCGATATTGCAGGGGCCACGGACGCCACTGGGCGAGCCCAACTTATCACCCAGATGCAGGCACTAAAATCTGAAATCCAAGCCGACGAAGAAAAACTGAAACCACTCTTGGATGAATGGAAAACACTGATGCTGCAAGTACCAAACATCCCCGATATGTCCGTGCCTGACGGTGAGAGCGACGCAGATAATCAAGAGGTTAAAGTCTGGAACCCGGATGGTTCAACCGGTGCGCCAGCGCCATTGCCATTTGCGATGCGTGACCATGTTGACTTGATGACGGCTCTCAAAATGGTTGATTTTGAACGTGGGGTCAAGGTCCACGGGTTCCGCGGCTATTTCCTGACTGGTGATGGCGCACGTCTATCGTGGGCGATTTGGAACTATGCCAACGATTTCTTTGGCGCTAAAGGCTTTGAACAATTGATTGGTCCAACCATTGTGCGCAAGAGTAATCTCTACGGCACTGGCCATTTACCAAATGATGCTGAGGATGTGTATAAAACCCAAGACGAAGATTATTTGATTGGTACTAGTGAAGTGTCCACTATGGGCTTTTATGCTGATGAAGTACTCGATCAAGCAACTTTCCCAATAAAACATCTGGCGTTCTCGCCTTGTTACAGACGAGAAGCTGGTAGTCACGGTAAAGATACTCGTGGATTAATCCGCGTCCATGAATTCTTCAAGGTGGAACAAGTGGTGATCTGTGAAGCTTCTCACGAAGAGAGTGTTAGACTGCACGAAGAAATCAATCGTAATACCGAAGAATTCATCGAGTCTCTCGGTATTCCCTACCACACGGTTCTTAATTGCGGTGCTGACATTGGACAAGGTCAGGTCAAGAAATACGATATTGAATTATGGGTACCGGGTGAGAAAACGTACCGCGAGATTAGCTCGGCCTCATATTTTCACGATTTTCAAACCCGCCGCTTTAATATTCGTTACAAAGATGCCGCTGGGGTGATGCGTTACGCCCACTCACTCAATTGTACCGCCATCCCGACACCCCGTATTCTCGTGTCACTGATTGAAAATTTTCAGCAAGCCGATGGCACTATTGCCATCCCTAAAGTACTCCAACCATATTTCGGCAAAACCCAAATTTCCCCCCAGTAAGGGAGGGTCCCCTCATTGAGGTTTAGAGCCCATCAACTAACCCCATAGCCAGCCAAAGGATTCCAAATGTTTGGCTGCAAATTATCTCTTTTTCGTCAACATATCTTGATATGCCTCCTCAAAATAGATAATTTTCGCTCAAAATTTGAAACTTTGTGATCTGACAGAGGGTTAGTGGATGAGCTCTTAGAGATGATAATTACTAGTCATCTTGCTGACTAATAATTGTTGTTCCGGGTCTGTTTTTTTGAGGGGGTATGCTAGCATGGTGACAATGTTTAAACGGCAAAGCCCGGTGCGGCTCAAAGACAAAGCAAAGATCAAGAACGTTCGGCGGATTATCGATCCGAATAAGCGGATGTTATTGCGGCAGCTTCTGATTGGTTTTTTATTGTTCTCACTGATCGCTTTGTTGGTGACGGGGGTGTGGTATGGAACGCGGATTCATCGTCTAACCATCACTACCGTCACCATTAGTGGTGGCGAGACAATCGATCATAGTTTGGTCGAGGCGGCAGTGCAGACAGCGTTGTCTGGTACATACGCGGGGTTGATTCCGCGGCGGTTTGCCTGGTGGTATCCGCAGGCTGCGGTTGATAGTGCTGTACGCGCTGTGCCACGACTTAAAGATCCTGTTGTTTCCCGTACTTCTGGTCAGTCACTAGCGGTGACCTTTGATGAGTATGTACCGTATGCGCTGTGGTGCGAGGGCGAGGCGAAGGCAACTTGCTTATTTATAGATAACGCGGGTTTTGCTTTTACACCAGCTCCCCAATTATCCGGTGGAGCCATGATTCGCTACCGTACTCTCGGTGTTGTTCCGACCGTTGGTCAAACGCTCGCCACCGCCGCCGAGTTGGCAACAATGGCCGAATTTATTAATTTGGTGCGGACTGAACTAAAGTTTGAAATCGAGTCAGTCGAAACTGATACCGCTGGTGATGTTTTTTACATCTTGGCCGGCGGTGGAGAATTTAAAGCCGCCTTGCGTACCCAGGCGCCAGAGGTTTTCGACAACCTCCGCACGATTCTCGCCGCTCCGGAATTTAACCATATTAAACCAGGAAATTTTCAGTACATCGATTTACGTTTTGGGAGCAAGGTGTTTGTGAATGAAGAGAGTCTTGATTCAGCGACAAGTACACCAGCAGCCAGTGTTGTGGTAGGGACAACTACTGCCGAAGTTCAATAAATTTTGAAAAAGCCACCGGTGAGGGTGGCAGATTCGCTCGTTCTAACCCAGTGAATTATTCACCCACAGTCCGAACGAGCAATTTTAGCGCGATAGTGGCAAGCAGTACGTATGCTACAACCAGAATGAGTACAGTCGTTGGGTGTACTGGCACGTTGTTCCCGAGAGCCCGGTCAACATCATTGAGTCCCCAGACTAGGAGGGGGCCGCTCCCGGCGAGTACTAGGCCGTAACAGGCTGCTAGTAGACTGACTGGGGATATTTTTTTACACACCTCCGCATCCTTTCACTTTAGTGTTGCGTTTTTCAGTTCTTCTTGTACAGTACATCCACTATTCACCCGGCCCGGGCTTATGCTGGAAGTCGTATCTATAGGGACAATACCATATTTAAAAATATATGAAAACAGAATTTACTTCTCAAGAAACTACGGGCCGGGTGAACTTTTGGCAACAACTCCCGACTCCGTTTGTAACCGTCGCGCCCATGGCGGATGTGACGGATGTGGCGTTTAGGCGGATGATTGCGAAATACTCAGCCCACACACGGGCTGATGGCACGGTGGGCGGGGCGGATGTGAGTTGGACAGAATTTGTGGCAGCCGATGGGCTGGTGCGGGCCACCCCAGCAGGCAAAAAAAAATTGATGGCAGATTTATTGTATGCCGAAGAAGAACGACCAATTGTGGCGCAACTCTTTACTCGGCATCCAGACCATATGGAGGCCGCCGCCGCCTTGTGTCTCGAGCTCGGGTTTGATGGGGTCGATATCAACATGGGCTGCCCTGCCGGAACCATTATTGACCAGGGGTGTGGCGCCGCTATGATCAGGACGCCAGAGATTGCCCAGGCAGTGATCAGGGCTGCGAAACGTGGTGCCCAGAGCGACGCGGGTGGTATCCCTGTGTCGGTTAAAACGAGACTTGGCTACAATACCGACCAGGTCGAAGATTGGATCCCGACCATTTTAGCCGAAGCCCCAGCGGCGCTGACAATCCACGCCCGCACCCGCAAAGACTTGAGTAAGGTCCCCGCTCGTTGGGAACGGTTAGAACGGGTCGTTGAACTCCGTAACAAAATCTCGCCTGCTACCCGGATCATTGGGAATGGGGATGTGTTGTCTCTGTCTGACGCTGCTGCTAAAATTGCCGTCTCGGGTGTCGATGGCGCGATGGTAGGGCGAGCGTTGTTCGGTAACCCCTGGTTTTTCCATCCGGGCCGTAGACTCCCGACGAAACTAACTGCTCTGCCGACCCACGGTGTAAACCGCGATACGATTATGATCACCGACACCGATGATGGGGAAGTCGAATACATCACCCTCGCCGAACGTCTGCGGGTCCTGGTCGAGCACACCCACCTCTTTTGCGAACTGTTGCCCCACAAAAATTTCGCCGTCATGAAAAAACACTACAAAGCCTACGTTGGAGGATTCCCTGGTGCTGGCGAATTGCGGGGTATCCTCATGGAGCAGAACTCACCACGAGCCATCGAGTCGGTGGTGGATACGTACCTTGCATCTATTAGATAATTGGTTATAGTACCTCCAGACAGAGCATCTTTGAAAGGAGTGGCAAATGTCGTTGTTTCGACCTGATGACGCTACTCTGACTGAGTATGTGTATCGGAGCCTTAAGATCGAGGGAATACCAGCCGATGTCCGTGATCATATTCATTTTGGACAGCATCTCGAAATAGCAAGGCGTATAAGAGATGGTCGCTGCTGGTATTCGTGCCGTGAAATTCAGGCAGCTATCATGAAAAATAACGCCGGTTTCTATGATGTTCCGGGAGTCTACCGAGATGATGTAGTTTATTTCGGCAGCAAAGGAATGCCGCTACCGCAGCATGTGAAAAAACTAATGGAAGACTGGGAATATGAAGTAAATCTTTGTCTTGGTGAATGGGAATCTTCTGTTTTTAATGACATGGATACCGGAGCTCGGCTTAATAAACTCCACGATCATGCTTTGTGTATCCACCCATTTCCTGATGGTAATGGACGGACGTTTCGCTTGATGTTGAATCAGTGTCGCCAAATCAAAGGATTAAAATGGATAATGTACGAAGGTGACATGTCGATCCGGATGAAGCGATTGCGTCACTACGAAGAAACTGAATTTCGACCAAAATATGCATGGTCGTACTAAACGGGCGCCTCATACGCGCCCGTTACTGCGTCTAGTCCGCTAGTTGTCCCCGCAGTTTTGAAATGGTCGACACCCTAGCGCGGTATACTGTACTAGATGAATGAAATGTTACACGCCAATATTTTCTTTTTTATTACCAGTGTGATGACGGTGCTCTTGGGAATCCTGGGGTGCATTGTGCTCTATCAGGTAATAAAAATCCTCGCCTCCATTCGGGCTATTTTGAGCCGGATCGAAGCGGGGAGCGATATGATCGCGGCCGATATTGAAGCGGCCCGTGATTTTGTGGCTGCTGGTGGGTTAGTTTCGCATCTTATTAGTTTTGCGGCGCGCGTAAGCGGTGGTCGCAAACCTCGTTCTTCTAAGTCTAAAAAAGAACTCGTAGTTACTGACAAAGAATAATAACAATACTAATTATGGCAATAAAAAAGACTGCAGCAAAACCAATACTGACCGATACTCAGAAAATCGGTCTCGGAGTAGGACTGACCGCCGCCGCTGTCGCTGCCGCCGGCACTTATTTCCTCTATGGTAGTAAGGGAGCAAGCAAGAACCGCAAAGTCGTCAAGAGCTGGGCCCTCAAGGCCAAGGCCGAAGTGCTGGAGAAATTAGAGCAAGCCAAAGAAATGTCCAAAGAAGAATACGAACAATTGATTGATACCGTGGGTGGAGTTTATGCTCAGGTCAAAGACGCATCAAAGGTAGACATTTCAGGTTTTAAAAAAGAAATGAAAGAGTACTGGAACAAAATTGAAAAGACCGCCGCCCCAAAAAAGAAAGTTGTAAAGAAAGCCGTCGCCAAAGTAGCTAAAAAGGTAGATGCCAAAGTCTCACCCGCAAAACCGGTTGTGAAGAAAGCTGCTGCAAAGAAGGCGTAAGTTTATATACAGGTACGAGAAAGCAGGGCACCTGGTGCCCTGCTTTCTGCTGTATCATAGTGGTATGCGACACGTGTACAGCGTAGCGATCGCTCTGGTTCTCTTTGGGATCGGGGCTTCATATTACGCCCAGGTATTTTCGTATCAGGTGTCACTGGAAATTGTGGTCCCTGTTCCGGATTTTGTGATAGCGAGTAATACGGCACCGACCGTTTCGGTGAGTGCCTACCTAATTTTTGATGTGGCGACGGGGAGAGTGCTCGCTCAATATCAGTCTGATACGGTATATCCTATTGCCTCAATCACAAAACTCTTTACCGCTACCGCGATACTAGAAAACTTTAATCCCGAGAGTATGACCACCATTACGATGGGTGATGTCGCTGGTGAAGGGGAGGCGGGGAAATTAGAATCGGGCGAAGTGTACACCTACCGGGAGTTACTGTTCCCACTCCTGCTTGAGTCATCCAATGACGCGGCTCTAGCCCTTGATCATGCTACGAACGGCACACTGGTGCCGCTACTGGGAACGGTAGCTGCAAAATACGGAGCCAAAAACGCCTGGTTTGCCGATGCGGCGGGATTATCAACAGAAAATCAGGCAACTGCCCGTGATCTGATGGCCTTCTCGCAGGCAGTTGGGGAACGATATCCGTTTGTGTATGATATTTCTGGTTTGCCACAGTACATTGGCGCCTACACGGGGTGGCGAAACAATAATCCAGTCTTTGATTCAGCTGCGTATCGCGGTGGTAAACACGGATATACTCCGGACGCCGGTCGCACTATTGTCGCGCGGTTTGCCGAACCCTTTACGGCGGGGGAGCGCACTATTGGCTACATTATATTAGGGAGTGATAATCTACCCTCTGATATAGCAGTCTTGCGCCAGTTTGTGGCTGATGCTGTTGATTACCAATAGTTTGCTATACTGTACCCACTATGACAGATTCGACCGAACACGTTGCGTTATACCGCAAATATAGGCCCGCCAGTTTTGACGAAGTCCGCGACCAAGATCATATCGTGACGGTCCTCAAAGGAGCCATCGCCAAAGATTCCATCCCGCATGCCATCTTATTCTCCGGTTCGCGGGGAACCGGCAAGACGACTCTAGCCCGGATTTTTGCGAATGCCATCGGCACGACGAGTGTTGATCTCTATGAAATGGATGCTGCTAGTAATCGGGGAATTGATGACATCCGCGAATTACGCGAAGCGGTGCATACAGTCCCGTTTGAATCAAAGTACAAGGTATACATCATCGACGAGGTCCACATGTTAACCAAGGAGGCCTTTAACGCGCTTCTCAAAACCCTCGAAGAGCCACCGGCGCACGTCATCTTTATTTTAGCGACAACCGAAGAAGAAAAAGTACCCGAGACGGTTTTGTCCCGTTTACAGATATTTAAACTCCGCACCCCGTCTCGTACCGCCCTTGCTCTGGCTGTAACTGGTGTTGCACAAAAAGAAGGCTTTACGCTCTCACCTGATGCGGCTGATTTGATTGCCGTTGCGGCTGACGGTTCGTTCCGCGATGCCTTGGGTATTACCCAAAAAGTCATCATGGCCTCGGGTGATGTGATCGGCAGTAGCGACGAGGTAGCGGCCATTATCGGCGCGCCCAAGCTTGCGCTACTTGAGTCCCTTCTCCTCGCCTTGCACGAGAAACATACCGATAGTGCGCTTGATGCGGTCGCGGCTGCCGTTGCTGCCCATGTAGAAATAAAGTTACTCGTGCGTCTCTTGCTTGAACACGTTCGAGCAGTGATGCTCCTGCGGAATCGTCCCACCAACACGGACGACATCCTCGCTCCCTTTAGTGAATCAATGCGCGCCACCCTAACAACCCTAGCCGGCGTCGCCACCACTCCGCTTAATTCCCATCTGCTTCTCCGTCTCCTCACCGTATCCGACCAAACCACCCGCTCACCAATCCCACAGTTGCCGCTTGAGATTATGATTGTTGAGGTAACAACAATCTCAATATAACAATATGAAAAGAGTCTACTTTGTCCGTCACGGTGAAACAGCTAGTAATGTAAATCGTTCCTGGCAAGACCCAGGAGAGTCGTTAAATGAAAATGGGCAAGAGCAAGTAACTGTTGTAGCTAAGCGACTTAAGGAACTTAAATTTGATAAAATGATTGTGAGCACAATTCCGAGAGCTATTCAAACAGCTGAAGCTATTGTTTCAGAAAATAAAATGCCGTACGAACTATCTGATTTATTTCGAGAAATCAAACCCCCTACGAGCTTGATTGGAGCAATCCATTCGAGTGACGCAGAATCAGTAATGAGTAAGTTTAAAGTAGCTCGTGTAGAATTTGCCCATGATGAAGCCTGGCATTTTGAAGATGAAGAGAACGCAACTGATTTCCTCATTAGAATTAAAAAATCATTAGATTATTTATCCAAATTACCTGAAGAGAATATATTAGTGGTTACCCATGGTGGCTATCTCAGGTGTTGCCTGGGATGGGTAATAACCGGTGGAGAGTGTACTGCCCGAGACATGTATAAATTTACCACTACCGCAAAAATGACTAATACGGGCATAACTGTTTTAGAATATAACAATTCAAATTGGGTGCTTAATACCTGGAATGACCAAGCGCATTTTGCGGAATAATTTGTAATGTATGAAAAAGGTATATTTTGTTCGGCATGGTCAGGCAGAAGGAAATGAAACTATTGTTTTTAAACGCCCAGATGCCTTATTGACTCAGCAGGGTGTTGAAGAATCGTATGTGCTGGCTCAAAAAATAAAACTACTCAAACCAGCACTGTTAATTACAGGTCCACTCTCACGAACAATACAAACTGCTGAAATTATTCAAGCTGAAGTAGGAATCCCAATGACTGTAGAAGATTTTTTTAGTGGAGTACAACATGCTTCGTCTATGTCAGGTAAATCAAAAGACGGTATAGAGGCACAATTGTACCTCCAAACTATCAAGCGAATATATAGTGATGATCCCAATGCACGCTATGAAGATGGTGAAAATTATTCAGAATTCCACAAGCGACTTTGTGGAGGTTTGGATTCTCTCGAGCAACGACAAGAAACCTCGGTAGTAGTTGTGACTCATGAATCAGTTATTAAATCGTTACTTATATTGGTTTTGCATAATAAAGAATACAATCCTGCCTTTAATATTGACCTAAAAAAGCATATTGGAAATATGACGAATATTGGTATTACCACATTTGAGTTTACTGATACGTGGAAGCTTATAAGTTGGAATGAAAATTAACATGGAAGTATATCTCGTTAGACATGGGCGCACGGATGGTAATGTAGCGCATCGACATCAGCATCCCGAGACGAAGCTGAATGAAGAGGGGACAAAACAGGCTAAAATCGTGGCGAACAAAATTGCAATGAAAAATCCCACTCATGTGATTTCGAGTACGAACTTGCGCGCTCTCCAGAGTGCGTCGTTCATTGCCGAAACAACCAGACTCACACCCGACACCTACCCCCCGTTTGAGGAGCTCCATCAGCCAGCTACGTTGATCGGTGAGAGGTTGACCGGACTACGAGCTGTAGGCTACATGATCAAGTGGTTCTTAGGCTTCAAGTCAGCAGCTATGCATGACGGTGAGACCTATGCTGCCTTTGTGCATCGTCTCGGACACGCTAGACGGCATCTCGAGAAAATGCCAGAGGACAGTGTCGTAATCATCGTCTCACACTCCGTCTTCAGCAGTTTCTTTACCGAACATATGATTCGTCCCGAAAAAATGGGCTTCATCCGGGCGGGTATTCTTTTCTTCAAAATCCTAAAAATGCGCAACAGCAGTATCACTCACGTTAGATATCAAAAACCAAACGAGAGGGAGGCCAAACACCATAAAACCGGCTGGCACCTGGTTCATTTCAAGTGATCCAATCCAGGATGTATGCCGTCCTCACCGTCCGTCTTTGCGAACTACAGAGCGGAGCGGAGTAGTGCGGCAATCCACTTCTTAGTTTAAAACTTGAGGGAGGCTTAGCCTCCCTCAAAACCCTCACCCCACCCCAAACTTGAAACTTCCCAAATTTCTGGCACTATAGAGCCACCGTTGTAAAACCAGAATTTAGCAACGAACCAG
>JAYTKW010000038.1:0-5798 GCA_043729945.1 Candidatus Kaiserbacteria bacterium
ATGAGTGGACAGATTGCGTACCTCTCGCAAGAGGTAACAATCTTTTCAGGAACTATCCGTGAAAATGTCGGATTTGGTCGAAGTGCGTACTCGACCGAAGAAGTGATAGCTGCTTTGCACAAAGCGTCAGCCAGTTTTGTTTTCCAGCTCCCCGATGGAATTGATACAGAAATCGGTGAGTCAGGAAAAAAGTTGTCTGGTGGCGAAAAGCAACGGATAGCGATTGCTCGACTGTTTATGGGCAATCCGTCAGTGTTGATTCTCGATGAAGCAACGTCTGCCCTCGATAACCAAGCCGAGAGAGAAATCACGACTGCGTTTGATACCTTGGTGACAGGTCAAAGCAATATGACCATTGTGGTTATTGCGCATCGTCTGTCAACAATTGAAAACGCTGACCAGATTGTGGTAATGAACTCTGGGGGGATTGAAGCAATCGGTACTCACGTTGACCTCCTCGGTAGTTCTTCGCTGTACCAACAGTTGCATGGTAAAGCAATGCTGGCAAATACCTAGCCGGTCTCAGATTGCCCCGACACTGACAATGTCGGGGCTTTTCATATTTAAAAATTGTAAATTCTTTTAATTTAGTCGTTTATTACACTTTTGTTTTTTGCCTATACGATTTCATGGAAGCTAAAGTTCTCCAATTGGCATACCTTTGCCCGTTTCTTTAACAAAGTCTATGGCAGATTCCCAGTTACTCTCATCATCGTTATCTGAAATAGGGGTGATGTTAAAAAGGGGAGTGGAGCGACGATAAATAGTTAGTGACTCGCCTTTGTTTACACGCTCAATGTAAACTTCCATGTTTTCACAGAATTCTTTTAATCCAATATTTTTTTGAGTTATGATTGATCCCATATGATTATGTTTATCTTAAGTTAAACATTTGTCAATCTAGCCAAAGTGAAAAATAATTACTGTCTCGAAAAGCTCATGTTAACAGGTAGGGTTAGGTTTGACCTAGGGTCCTTTGTACCAGCGCACATCGGGTATCTTAAAATAGGTTCTTGAAATTTGATCTCGGTCGAGTTGGGGATGGTGGTATAGAAATTATGGTGCTTGATATTTAAGGAAATATACGTTAGTTTACTGCTGTCTGCAGTTGGGCAGCAAGGGAGAAACGACATGGAAGATTGGTATGCGGATGCCACCGCTGTTTTGGTGGGACATCTTGAGGCGGTGGCGAGCAAAGACGTGCAGCAATTGCGTCTGTTCTTTCACCCCGAGGCATTGTTCTTTGGAACTGACGATAGTGAGCGTTGGACGACAGATGATCTCGCGAAGCTTCTGGTTGAATCTGAGGCCGGGTGGGATATGCGAGAGTGCCTGAAGCGTGAAGTGAGGTACATCAGTCCCGCCTGCGTAAGCTTCTTCGAGGTCGTCAGACATGTGAAGTATGGTCTGTTTCGTGGTTCGGGCATCGTTGTAAAAGACGACGAGGGGCAGTGGATGATTCGTCACTACGTCTTGAGTTACAGCGTGCCCAATAAACTCGCGGACAAGCCGTTGTTCGCCAAACTGTTGGCATTGAAAAAGTGGGAAACAGCCTAAGGGAGTGGTCTGTGGCGCACCCCTGTTTATGTGGTAATGGACAGGAGAGCGGTCGCTGTGATATAAGAAAGGCTGCGTAAATATAAGGGAGGCGCAATGGTCTATGTAGATATGGTAATCGGCTTCGTGGCAGAATCAACCGCCACTGCCGACAAAAAAAGTGTGGTTTTGCAAAGGCTGGAAAAACACAATCATCTGAATCGTCAGCTTCACTTGCCCTGCTTACGGGACATCTTTCGTGGCTCGGGTCTACTCTCAGCAATTTTGGTTGCATGGGAAAAGGATCCTGATTGGTTCAGGCAGATTCGTGTTTCGACATCGTGAAGTTCGCGCCGCCCAGGCATTGTTTGGGCGGCGCATACTTAATTTAGATTACGTAATTTTAATACAAAAAACCGGGCGGATCACGTGAGTGATTCCGCCCGGGATAGGTTGAGGATGCTTCTAGGCTGCAGCGACAGCTTTGGAGACCAGGTCGGCCTTATAACGCAGCGTCAGACTGTTAGTCAATCGGATGCTTGCCGTTGTAACGTGGGGATCGGCTGATGCCGACGTCTCCCAGGAGGTACCCTTGATCCATGGTGCCACGGCGCCCGTTTTGAGGCCGTGGTGGTAGAACGCGATTTCGGCGGCGCGGACAATGAATTGTACGCGAGTCCGAAATTGTTCAAGGGCTGCACAGCGTGACCGTGCCTCTACATAATCGGCATAGGCTGCATAATCACCTTCGAGTGCCAGATGGTCACCCGCAAGCGACACCGTAAACGTCGGCACCATGATTGAGGCTTTTTCGCCAACGATGATAGTTGGTGCGTAGGCGTCAAACGGGGTGATTGCTTGCTCGGTTTCCAGTCGGGCACGTTCGCGCCTGGTATGAGCGAGCTCGTCCTCGATCCGGGTAAGGAGTAGTTTGGCACACAGGTACGGTGCGCCAAAGATGCTTTCACGGCGGTTCGGATGGAGTGGACGCTTGAACCGGTTTTGCCCTTCGGTATTCAAAAGGTACCGCTTCTGGAACGCCGCTTCTGCGGGGGTGGGTTTGAAACCAACTCCGTAGCACCCGCGGTACCAATTGCCCGTGTAGTCTACAACCAAGTACGTCCGCGGTTGACCGCTAGCTTCCGTGAAAGACACCGGATCACTCGTCACCATCGTTTGATCGATAATGGTGACAGACAAGGAAAGGTGTTCCCGATGGGCGACCAACTCAATCAATTTCCCGAACCGACCCATCCCGATGTGACGGGTATGTTCCGTCAATTGTTTGGGAGTGCGGTTGACGTAGTAGGGGATTTCGATGATGGCGTTACGCGCGAGCGCACCGACCAAAAACGAAAACAGATCCATATCAGTCGGTCGGGGAGCGCCTGTATCATCAAGCGAAACCCGTGGCTTGCGCCCAGCAAACCCGAATTGAGTTTGTTTGATTACACGCGCGACGAACGCAGATGTGAGAGGGAACGTGCGATCGAGCAGACGGCGGACCAGCGGATTGCTACGGTTGGCCACAGCCTGAACCGTTTTGGCAACGCGGGGGATGGTGGTACTCATGGCAGAGTCTCCTGTTGTGAAAGAACAAAACTGTGCCCAGTATAGGTCGAGGTGCAAAATACGTAAACCTGTCGACGAATTTCGACAATTATGCTATATTAGTGTCATGAATGAAAAAATATCTTCAGCCCTCAGGCGCCTCGAACTCAGTGTCTTCGAGCAGACTATCTATTTGTCGTTATTAACAGAAGGGCAGGCATCGGCGCGGATTTTGGCAGCGCGGACAGGCATTACGCGGCCGTCTGTGTATGATCAACTGAAGGCACTCATTGCACTTAATCTAGTGGTTGAACTCGATATCGAAGGCAAGGCAGAGTTTGCAGCGGCTGATATCAAGTACCTTGATGCACTGTTGGCTGATCGGATTGATCGATTGGAACAGAGTCGTGAGTTTTTGGCCGAGGCATTGCCGTCACTGCAAACCCTTAAAACAGTAACGCCGAAACTACGTTTCTTTGCCGGTGGCGAAGGAGTGAAGCAGTTACTCAAAGATATTATGTGGCACGACCACGCTATGCTTTGTATTATCTGGCCCGAGCGCTCTATGAATACTGTCTTTGACCCACTGTTCCTCGCCTGGTTTGATGAGCGCCGCCTGACACGGAAACTGAAAGCCCGGGTAGCTTGGGTGCGTGATACAAACAAGGTAACAAGTACCTTGTTTACCGGTGATCCACAGGATGTTCGGATGGTGCTCGCCAAAGAAAAATCAATTACTATGGCCACTATCATATATGATAGTAAAGTTGCGCACATCAGTAGTCACACCGAAGCCTTCGGGTTTATCGTAGAAAGTGCGGAGTATGCGGCGAGCGAACGAGAGAAGTTTAACGCGTTGTGTGGTGAAGTTGCGAAGCGTTGATTCTCAAAATAGCCCCTGATGAAGATGTCGCTTAAGACAGATTCGTGTGCCTGTGCTCGGTAGTTATTATTGCTCCACTATCCAACATATAACGAAAACTTTTTTGTCAGCTCTCGTGATTTTTCTTTTTCGGCAAAAAAGCAGATACCAAAATAATCCAAATCAATTTCGGAAGTCATAGCAAATTCATGTAGTTGGTCTGCGTACGTACCGGGTACCATGGTGGCTGTAAAATCGGTAAATGGTATACATTCTGCGATGAGGTTATTGCGCAGTGTCCGAATTTGGTTACTGTTTTCTGAGCGTAAGATGATAAAACCATTATCAGAGGTACTGGGGTGGATGCTCGTATCTTTGTCTATAAAATCACGGAAGCGGAGCACTGATATATCCTTCGTATATTGATTTACTAAATCTGCTGCCATATGACCAACGGCGTTCATAAGTTGTGGCGCTGGAATTTTTTTATTAACAACTGCGACGAATTGGTGAGTGGTAGGTTTGTACTCAAGCATACGTATATATGACACTAATCCTTCACTGTGACCGTTGTGTTAAGTTCGGCCCAGTTGTAGATAATATGGGCGATAGTGGGTTCGAGGTTGACGCAGCCGTGGGAATACTGAGTGCCGAATTTGTTGTGCCAGTAGGCCCCGTGGATGACGGCGCCGCCGTCGGTGAAATATAAATTCCAGGGGACGCCGGGGAGGTCGTAGTAATCATCACTGGCGATATTGGGTAACGGACCCTGCATGTACCGGCTCGGGGTTTTTTTGTAAACTTTAAATACGCCCCTGGGGGTGGGGGTAGAGTTTAGTCCGGTGGAGGTGGTGGCGACCGTAAAAAGTTCGTCACCATCGTAGGCATACAATTTCTGTTCGCTGCGGTCGACTATAATTCGTTTGGTTGAGGTAGGGGTGGCGTCGGTAAGGATTTCGTCACCGTTGTCGTTGATGACGGTTACGTAATCGGCAACAACGTACCAGTTGCCTTTGACTCGTTCTGGGTAGCGCAACCACTCGTCAAATACAATTTTATGCCACCGTCTCCCGTCGTCGGCTGTTATCGTTTCAGAAATTTTTAATACTAAGCCATTGCGTAGTTTAGAAACAACTGGGAATGTAACCCCAGGTCCCGACCGCACAAGGAGGCACTCACCTTCGAAATGTTCGGCACAACCGCTTGTTACCTCGATATACCGTTGTGTGCCAGTCGTGCTAGGTTCTGGGGTGTGGGTTACTTCTGTTGGAGTGGTGGTTGTGCTGCTGGTGGCTGTATCCGTTGGTACCGGCGTGGTAGTGACTACCCGGGCAAATTGGGTGGGGATGATAGTAGGAGCAGAACCAATGTCACGCACAATCAGCACCATAATCGCCGACAGTAAAACTACAGCCGTGACGGAAAAATATATGATATGACCGCGGTTGCTGGTAGGGGTCCAGAGTAACGCCATTATATCGCCAATATACAGCCTAAAATACACCTTGGCAAATAAAGACGTTCTAATAGGACCTCCGCAAACGAGTGCAATTCAAGTGAGGGAACGTTTAGCTCCCGCAAGACCTTGCCTGCCAACTTTGAGGCGACAGCTGAAAAGTGGCGACAAGGTGTACAGTCTCAGTAAGAGAGGGCAAACAAAATGAGATGAGCCGTACTCGTTGTACGGCTAAGCAAAACAACGAGCGGAAGCTCGTATGATGTTGCTTAGTTCCAACTTTTGCTCTCCCTAGGCAAAAGTTCTGGAACAGGCAGGAAGTGCGGTCCAGCGATTTTCTCTAGGAGAGAGAAAATCGGGACATAAATTCAGAATAGGTAAAACGTGACTTGA
>JAYTKW010000039.1:0-7004 GCA_043729945.1 Candidatus Kaiserbacteria bacterium
GCATAAAATGGGTAAATAATATTGTTTTGTATGAAATATTCTTTATTTTTGCTCGCGCTCGTCGGATTTTTTGCACCAACATTTAGTCAGGCTCAAGTAGCTGTAAAGGCGCAAAATATCACAGGCTACCTAGACGGACTCCATCCAACCCTGTCACCTCGCCTCTATGGGTGGACAGCCGATCAAAATAACCAACAGAAACAGCTCCAGGTGCAGATTTGGTACGGACCAACTGAAAAACTTACTGACGCAAAACTGGCAGGCACAGTAACTGCAAACTTGAACTCTGACGATCTTTTGAAAAATAGGGGAATTGCTGGAAATCATCGGTTCGTGTGGCCTATCCCTTCAACCTTCGCCGGAACAACTCACTACTGGTTTGCATACGCTGTGCAAGACAACAATAAGAAAGTAGCCCTCCTTGAATCACCTATAAAAATATCAATCCCGGGCACAGCGTTCCAGACCACATTTACGACTCCAACTGCCAAAACAATCGCTACGATTGGCCAACCGTTTCCAGTTACTTGGAAATACCTGGCCGGCACTCCTGGTACTATGAAAATTGGTTTTACTGATGCAGACGGTGCCTTATTTCCAGAGGTAACAGTAAGATATCTTGCTGGTAAGGCAACAATCAATTTAAATGGATGCGCACCGCTCGCTACTTCTGAAACCTCAAACTGCCGTGCCATACGATCACGTATTTCTAGCGGACTACCATTCCTGGTTGAGGGAACGTACACGCCACTTAATAGCAGTTTGACAAAAATCAAATCAGCAGCGTTTAAAGCTGCCTATCCCGCAGGTGCCAAGGCCAACTGTTTTGTAAACGGTAACTATGTTAAACACGGCGAATCAAAGACGTTTTACTCTGCAGTATCAACCACCACTGCCTCATGCAACGTCCTGGCACAGGTGCGCAGTTGCTTAAACGGGGTGATGACAGGCGATATAAAGTACAAATATCCTGCCTGTACGGCAATTGTGCCCAAAGCAAACTGCACACTAGATGGAGTAACCCTCGCCGATAGTCAGAAGCGAACTTTCTATAGTTCGATTACACCTGCAACAGCTGGGCGATGTACCTTTAATGCCCAAGAGCGATCTTGTGCCAACGGTGTTCTTTCTGGATCTCCTACCTTTAACAAGGCCTCTTGTACCGAGACAATCTTGGACTATAACAAGACCTGGGCGCCAACCAAACAACCAAAGATGTTTGGTGTATTTAAAGACACCATGTTTGCACCTGATACCGGGATGATTTTACGCTACTACACCGATGCCAATAACAAAGTGGTAGCAGAGTACAACAAAGTACAAAGTTCCGTGCAGCGTAGTGCCTTCCAATCATCGACAGCAGTTATCGGTAATTGGTTAGGTAATCCGAGCTTGGCATCAGCCCAAACAAAAGTAACTACCGACGCCAACTCGATTGGACTTTCTGTTACGGGACCATCAGGCAATACTGCTTTGTCCCTTACTGCCAATGGGGACGTAACAACATTGCGTGCCAGATCAAACGAGCAGATGATCTCAGAGTTTGGTGCCCTATTTTTTCCCAATAAAAATGACATTCCGGCTTTAGGAGAGGGTTCTCGATCTGCAAAAAGTATTTTCCTTGCGACACCACTTTTCTCTGAACCAATAAAACTCAATGATTTCAACGCTATCAAGTTTAGCGTCGATGCTACACTAAAAAATGCAGACATAAAAACTAACTGTGTAACAGGGACATCTACAAATACACGTACTCAAAATTGTTATGATCCAAAGATTCACGCTACCCAATTCCGCGTCGCCTTTGGCAACGTACAATGGACTGATCAACGCTGTTCAGCTCCCAATCCGGCTGATCCGATCTGTAAATACCACGGTCAGTTTCTTTACTTCACACTTGGTCTTTTCGACGAGCGCAACGAATATATATCTGGATTCATACAAGATCAGCCTACGGGTAGCTGGATTTACCGTATAAATTTAAAGGATTTTATTTCTGGAAAGCCCACAAAAAATCCATTTAAAATTACTGGCCGGAGATCTGTGGCACAAGGTGATATATTGGCCGTTATGAAAAAACAGGTGTTGGCGGCAGAAAAACTTGGTTATGTTCCACCGCGACTGGAAGTAAATGGCGTTGTAGAGACTGACGAGCAGTATCTCGACCACTATGCATTTAGTTCAACCAACGTAGGGTATGAAAACACTGGTATCTCAGATATTACCTTTGACATCCATAGCTTAAAATTACTCGGCACCCGCTCTGGCTTACCACAATCACCATCGTGCGAGATTACTATTTCCCCCGATTCAATTACTGCCGGACAGTCAGTGACGCTTTCGTGGAAAACAGCCCTAGCCACATCGTTTTCAGTTAATACAAGCGTAGTGAGAAGTACACCGGCTACATCAGGCTCAGTAACCATTAAACCTACCGAAACCAGAGGATACGAAGGAACGGTACTTGGTATAAACGGCTACAACAAATGCCGTGCTGTTGTACAGGTAAAATAGTATCAAACACATGAGCACAAAAAGACCCCAGCACAGCTGTGGTCTTTTTGATGCGTACACCTTAGAGTATTTTATACCATTAGGGTTGTTTCGCAATAACTGATTCTCTTCACTACTCCAGATTTATGTACTCATGTGACTATTTATTAATTAACTAATAGTACAAGGTATACAAAAAGTGGACACTGTGTGTCCACTTTTTGGGGTCGGTTCAGCTACGCCTGCGATTTTTTGGAGCTTTGTGCTAATTAGGTGTCTGCTGTAGTTCGGCCAGCATTCTTTGTAACGTTTGCAATTGCAACATGAGGGCACTAATTTTGGCTTGCAGGGTGTCAACAGTTGAGCTATTTACTGTTTCCAGTAGACCCTCTGCTACATATCCATCGGTTCCGGTTGTAAAATTCACGGGTACCCAGGAACGATCATTGGCCCTGACACTCTTTCCTGTTTTGAAACCAATAGCTCCTTTGGGTTGAATACCGATTTTTGTTCCCGCCGGTGTCAGTCGAACATTAACGTTATCGGTGGTATACATCTTAACTGTAGAAAGAGTACTAGTTGGAGTTGGAGTTGGAGTTGGAGTTGGAGTTGGAGTTGGAGTTGGAGTTGGGGTTGGGGTTGGGGTTGGGGCTACTTCAGCACTAACAACATACTTTACACTACGTGCTTTTGTACCGCCCGCTCCCACACAAGTCAGATTAAGCGTTTTGGTCCCAACAGTAGTCGCTGGTATGACTTCGCTACCACTAACTGTTTTTGAACCACTCCAAGCCCCGGTTGCTGTACAGCTAGTAGCATTAGTACTAGTCCAAGAAACGGTTACCGCTGAACCGACTGTTACCGTAGCAGGTGCAACAGAAATTGTAACTTGCGGAACGGGAGTTGGAGTTGGAGTTGGCGTAGGGGTTGGAGTTGGAGTTGGAGTTGGAGTTACACCGCCGGTCCAACAAACCTCACGACTAGCGTCGAGATCTAATTTCTTCTTCATCGACATAAATTTAAGTGCATTTGCCTGTGGGCAGAAACTAGCTGTAGCGACACTATATTCTGTTGTGAAAACTGGTTTACCGGCAGCGATAAACGGCTTTAAGGTATCGCATTCTTTGTACTGGAAACACTGTTCATTAAGAGCCCAGTCAAAATACGGCTCCAGCTCTGTTGCTTGGTCAATATCATTTTTCAGACCAATCGATAAATTTCGCGCATGAGCTTTTTCGGCCAACCACTTGTTGTAGGTTATTTGATCTGCTCCAGTAAGCGGAAAATTAGTGCTATTGGTATATCCATCAATGTTATCCGGCTCTACTCCATCACAGCCTTTGGCTACCGCTAAATCTAGGCGAGCCTCCATGACAGGACCGAGGGCGGCCAAGTTTCGAATATCGAGCCACTTCTCTCCGGCCCAACCGTTTGATTTACCTAAAACCGCTGTGGGAAATTGCGCGGCATCGGGGCGCCAGTTTTCATACGAACCAGCCGAGAAATAACAAATCACCTTTTTACCCTTTCCTTTGAGGGACGCTATCGTAGCGGCAGGCGTATCAAATAGATCAATATCAAACATTTCTGCGTCTACCGTTTGATCAATCGTACCAGTTAGTTGCCACTGCCAGGTTGTATAGAGCCCTGGCTTATACCAATTGCCCGTACTAGCGCCGAGTACAGCTCCGCGAAGATGATCTCTCTGATACGCTGCGATATCACGCTGAAGTTGATCTACGGCGACCTGCACATCATCGAGAGTAGCTGCGGCTGCAGGCATTGCTAGACCAGCACATATAAGTAATAAACATCCCTGCGTCACAATAAATTTAAAGGTTGTGGTGAGCGATTTCATATTTTAATGTACTAACTATACGACTAATATCATAAAAGGTGTCCCTGTAGCAGGAACACCTCCATTTACAACTATTATAAGACTATTATTAATTTGTCACCTTTTTAGCTGTGGATAACTACCCTAAAGTCTCTGAAATAAAGGCGGCCCTGTGTTCGTAGTATACTGAATGTTATTACTATCTTAAACCACGTTCTATGCAGCAGTTTGATGTCGTTGTAATCGGGGCGGGATCAGGCGGACTCACAACTGCAGTTGGGCTAGCCAATATCGGCAAGCGCGTCCTCCTGGTTGAACGAGAACATATGGGAGGAGAATGTACTAATTCCGGCTGCATCCCCAGTAAAGTACTCCTCCATCACGCTAAAACTTATGCAGCGGCCGTAGCAATATCGGGCGCAAACGGCCCGAGCGAAGACTACCGCCGTCAGGCCTTTACAACCGTCAGAAATACCATTGCCCAGATTTTGTCCGAAGAAACTCCCGCTCACTTTGAAAAAAGAGGAATGACTGTAGTAATGGGTGAAGCAATTTTTACCGGCCCCAAAACGATTACGGTAGAAGGGACTGCGTATCAGTTTAAAAAAGCGGTGATTGCAACTGGATCAAGCCCGCGCCAGACTACTATTCCAGGACTAAATAGGGCAGACATCCTGACAAATCAAAATCTATTTACTTTAGCTGACGTCCCGAAACGTACCCTCATTATTGGTGGCGGGCCCATTGGGATGGAAATGGGGCAGGCGTTTGCTCTACTGGGGAGTGCAGTCACCATTATTGATACCGGCAGTGCTCTGGGTAAACTCGAAGACCCAGCTGTGGCGGCAGTTATCGCCGGTCAATTCAAAAAAAACGGCATTACCTTTCTAGGAAACGCCATCGTCACGCATGTCGAGAACAAAATAGCGACCATTGTCCAACCAGACAGCGGGACGCCTGTTTTAGTACCTTTTGATAAAGTACTAGTTGCCATCGGACGGATACCCAACATCCCGACTGGACTGGCGGCAGCTTCTATTAATCATACTGAATTTGGGATTTCGGTTAACCGTAAATATCAAACGTCCAACCGCCGGGTTTTTTCCTTGGGGGACGTGGCTGACCGACTCAAATTTACCCACCAGGCTGACGATATCGCGCGGCAGGTTGTGACCACCATAGCCACCATAGGACTGGTCGGTATTAAAACCAAAGCCGTACCCAAAGTTACCTATACTTCGCCCGAACTAGCCCAGGTCGGTTTATCACAGATTGATGCCGAATATCAGTATGGATCACAAAATATCCATCGTATCGAAGTTCCCTTTACCGCCAATGATAGGGCAAAAACAGACCATGCAACAGAGGGTGTCCTCGTAGTAATTGTGACACGACTGTCGGGCAAAATTCTCGGAGCACATTGTGCAGCCGAGCGAGCGGGTGAATTGATAGCGATATTTACCCTCGCTATCGACAATAATCTCTCACTCTGGAAAATACGCCGTAGCATCTATGCCTACCCGACCTACGCTGGAGTGATCAAAAAAGCCGGGGATTATTTCTTTGCTGCCCAAATTAAAACTCTCCGGGCTGACCTAACTCAGGTTGTTACAAAAATCCTCCCTAAATTAATCCTAGGACTCGTGTGGCTAATAGGTCTAATCGCACTCTACCGCTATCAAACCACTGGGGGGCACACGGTAGCCAGCTCCGCTCTGGCTTTATTTACCTTTATCACCACTACTGGTTGGGGACCAGTGTTGTACATTTTGGCATACGCAATTCGGCCGCTAACGTTTATTCCGGGGACGGCTATGACAGTGCTGTCCGGAGTATTCTTTGGCTTGTGGGGTGGAATTATCTATACTTTGATTGGAGCGAACATATCGGCAACAGTCGCGTATTTTACTGGCCGATTTTTCGTAGGAAATAAAATGGCTGATACCGGGAGCTGGCTAGGTCGTTTTGCGGCCGCCTGCCGCACGAAACCTTTTATAACAGTCCTGACTATGCGCTTGATTTTTCTTCCCTACGATGGCGTGAACTACGGTTCAGGCTTTCTCCGTATCCCCTATCTCCCCTACATCACCGCCACCATTCTCGGGACCATTCTCGGTATCATTACGTTTGTCGCTATCGGGGCCAGCATCAGTGTCGAGAATTTTCGTCAAAATGGTATTAGTGCCGATGCCATCAACCCCCTCTTCTTGGTCCTCTCATTCGCTATTTTTAGTATCTCCCTCGGGATGGCTCGCTTCCTTAAATAATAACTTGCTACTCCACTAAATCCGTAGATGTTGATACGTAAGGAATATATCTACGTGTATATAAAAACGCTCGACCAGTCGAGCGCTTTTATGTTAGATAGGACCTACGCAAACGAGTACAATTTCAGGTGAGAAGTGACCACATGTCACTTCGCAAGAACTTGCCTGCTATCGTTGATAGCGACAAGGTGTACCGCCGCTGTAAGCGGACAAGCGAAATGAGACGAGCCGTACCCTTTGTACGGTTAAGCAAGACAACGAGCGGAAGCTCGTATGATGTTGCTTAGTTACAACGTTTGCTCTCCCTGGGCAAAAGTTCTGGAACAGGCAGGAAGTGCGGTCCAGCGATTTTCTCTAGGAGAGAGAAAATCGGGACATAAATTCAGAATAGGTAAAACGTGACTTGA
>JAYTKW010000040.1:0-3403 GCA_043729945.1 Candidatus Kaiserbacteria bacterium
GAGGGTGGTGCGGTGGAGGTGCATAGAAATATATTTATGACTTATGATTTAGTACAGTATAGCGCTATCTGATTACTTTGAGGGTCTGAGTTATACCCAAATACAGCACAAACCGCACCCTACGGGTGAAGTTGAGTAAATATACTGAGTCGAGCGGGACGGATAAACCGCCCTGGGAGGGGCGGTTTACTCGTCAAAATTCGTAATATGCCCTTTGGGCATTTACTCATTTTATTTCCTTGCAGTCATTAAACGGCCTGGCTTGCGACGCGTAACAATAAACTTGTTACTGTATTTCTTTGGTGAGCGGGTCTTTTGTCCCTTTCCGACTGGACGACCTTGCTTGGTACGGGCTCGTCTGTGTCCTCGGGGAGCTTTTCCTTCTCCTCCGCCGTGTGGGTGGTCAACTGCATTTTTTGCTGATCCACGGGTTTTTGGACGGATACCACGGTGTCGGTTACGACCGGCCTTGCCGAGGTCAACTAGGCGGTTTTCATCGTTTGAAACGGTACCGATAGTCGCCCAGGCAGTACTGATGATCTTACGAATCTCCGTTGATGGCATTTTAACTAACGTATAGCCGTTATCGTGCGCCACTACTTCGGAACAGTTACCGGCTGAACGAGCGAGTTTTGCACCAGCTCCTGGTTTGATTTCTACGTTAAATACCGTGGTTCCAACGGGGATGTTACCGAGTGGTAGACGGTTCCCCATCTTTGGCTTGGCAGTTTCCGAGACGATCATTTCGTCGCCTTTGACCATGGTTCCCGGTGCTAACACGTACCGTCGTTCACCGTCCTTGAACAAAACGAGGGCGATAAAACCAGTTCGGTACGGATCGTATTCAACTGATTCAACGACAGCAGGAATGTCTTTCTTGTCGTACTTGAAATCAACCATACGGTACTTGCGCTTGTTTCCTCCGCCGCGGTTAAGAACGGTTGTCCGACCTTGGTTGTTGCGTCCACCTGAACTCTTGCCGCCAAAGGTTAGCGCCTTGAGTGGATTGCTCTGGGTTGAAGTTAGTTTCTTTTTATATTCAATCACTGAGCCGTCACGACGACCAGCGGATGTTGGTTTATATTTTTTCATGATTATACGAGACTTATGGTGTCGCCTGCTTTCAGGTACACGTAGGCTTTCTTATAACCAGCAACAGCCACTGCTCGTCCTTTGCTGCCAGACAGTTCTGTAGTTGGTTTTTTATTCACGATGTTTACCTTCACCGGCGTCACTTTGTAGAGAGCTGAAATTGCATCACGTACTGAGAATTTTGTAGCTGAGCGGGCAACCATAAATGTGTACACACGCTTATCGTTTTGCCCAACCGCCTTTTCAGTAATCAAGGGCTTGATTAATACCGCCGCCTGATTGTGATCTGTTGCCTGTGCTTTTGAAGTGTTATTTACCACTTCGGCACTTGCCTCTACAGTTTTTGTTTTGCTTCGACTGAAGAGTGCCATACTATTTTACGTTAACGGCTGGGGTAATGGCTTCTACCCGGGTCATAAGGACCTTCAGAGTATCGGCGGCACCACCCATAATGACATATTTGTATGTCAACAAATCAACCGGGTTAATATCCTTTGCTTGCATTACTTCAATGTTTCCAAAGTTTCGGAAACTCTTTTCGATGGCTTCATCGCGAGTGGCCAGCACCATCAAGGCAGCGTTCTTGCGCTTGGTGGCGAGATCGGCCTTGCCGGTACCAGCCGCAATGGCTTTGATGATGATTCTTCCTAAGGCTGTCTTGGTTTCTGCCATGGCGAGTTCGGAGAGGAAAATCATTTCGGTGTCAGCAAATTTCTTGGTCAAAACCGTTGCGAGCGCTTTGGCTCGCATCTTTTTGTTGATTTTTGTACCGTATTCTTTTTCACTCTTTGGACCATGAGCCACTCCTCCACCGGCCCAGATTGGACTACGTGAGGATCCGTGACGAGCACGACCGGTTCCTTTTTGTTTCCATGGCTTCTTACCTCCACCACGTACATCACCCCGGCCTTTAGTATCTGCAGTTCCCGCGCGACCGTTGGCCTGCATAGCAATGACCACGCCGTGGACCAAGTCTGCATTCCATGCCACTTCAAACAATGCTGCTGGCAACTCAATGTTGCCTGCTTCAGTGCCTTGGGCGGTATATAGTTTTGTATTCATATATTATGTATGCTTACTTGGTCGTACCACGGACCTCTACTAATGTTCCCCTTCGTCCTGGGATTGCACCCTTGATGAGGAGGAGGTTCTCTGAGACATTTACCTGCAACACAACGAGGTTCTTGACTGTAATCCGATCACTCCCCATTCGTCCGGCCATACGCATCCCTTTCATAACACGATTGAGTCCGGTCGCTCCAATGGATCCTGGTTCACGCTCTGAGTGTTTCTGTCCGTGGGACCGGCGACCACCGGCAAACCCGTGACGCTTGACCACACCTTGGAAACCTTTACCTTTTGATACTGCTGACACGATAACAGAGTCACCAGGGGCGAACATTGACGCATCGAGTGCATCTCCGGCTGCGTAACCAGCAACAGTTTCGTTATAGGCAGCCTTTGGTCTAAATTCACGAACCACACTTGGGTTCTTGAATTGTCCCTGCTGGGCTTTGGCAACGCGAGATTCCTTTTTTGAACCTGAAGCGAGCTGGACGGCACTGTAGCCATCAACCTCGACGGTCTTGATCCGCGCCACAACGGCTGGATCGACCCGGAGGATAGTCGCTGGGTGACACACGCCACTGGCGTCAAACACCTGCGTCATCCGGTCTTTTGTTCCGACAATGAATTTCATAGGTATGAAATAACTAATAAATTGCTTTAAGGCCAGAACGACAAATCGCGCTATTGCGGGCGCGAGCACATGCTCACACTAGAATAGCGCGATTTGTGCCCATTGGTTCTAGATTTGGCAAGCCAAATCATATGCGAACATAGGTCTTTAAAAGCTGTGGCTAGTATACTGATTTACTCCAAAAATGCAAGAGCACTGTACCATGGATACCCTTAACGAAGCTCAAGCCATCCGACTGGTCCCCATACTCGATAATATCCATTATTTGGAATGATCGCAGATGCTCCAATCTGAGCACTACCATCACTGTTTTGCAGAATCATCCAATTAGACCCATCATTAGAAACCTCCAATCGCGCCGCAACCATATCATCTAAATCAACCGCAATTTGAATTGGCTTGCCAGTTGTATTTTGGTAAATCCAACCATTATAACGGCTGCTAATCATATTCTGCCACGTCTGCCCGACCCCAATGGCTCCCGACATCGCCGCATCTACCTCTGCAGCATCAAAACAATTAAGCCCCACTTCATCACAATACTTCGGTGACCGGACGGCATTAGAAAACTTCACAAAATCACTAGTAGAAGTAGCCCCGACTACTACTTGC
>JAYTKW010000041.1:0-12853 GCA_043729945.1 Candidatus Kaiserbacteria bacterium
CTATAACAACCTTGAACACTGCTCGCTTGGTGGAAAGACGCCAAATGAGATGCTAGGATTGATGGTATGAGAAGGGACAGATGTCTTTAGTTAAGACAGCATTCACTTGACTTTTTTACTGCGTATTATATATTCCCTGAGGATATGTAGGAGGAATTCCGATGAGATACTGGTTTTTTGGTCTTCCCGGTTCTGGGAAGACACACGTTGCGAAGTTGTTTTCGCAAATGACAAACATTCCTCAGTATGAGGGAGATGACTTTCACACGGATGAAGACCGGCAAGTGATTGCAGCTGGGGCCTTCACCCTCGCGCATCGGCATGCGCAATTGGCGAGAGTCACTCACTCTCTCCGAACTTCCGGCGTGGTTGATGCAATCATCACACATCCGTTACCTGACCGGAATTCGCGAAATCTCATTCGCATTCAGTCTGCTCAACTCATTCACGTAAGCGCGCCGATACCTCTCGTCAAGGAACGGCTTGCTGATCGTAAATGGCACCACTTCGGTCCCGAGCTGCTCGATGCGTGGATACCACGACACTGGGAAGATCCGCTGGGCGAAGAATACTTCGGCATAAACAATGATGGGAGCGATCCGATAGAACCCCAGCTAATGAAGTTGTTCGATACTCTCCGCGAAGAATAAGGTGTCGTCTGACAGACCGCTACACAAGCATCCCGATTGGGCCGCTGCAGTGTAGCGGCCTTTTCATTTTTAAAAATCCCCTACCCCTCCCCCTAAACTTCAACTTTTCACGAAAGCGGTTTTAGTTCACTCTCTCGGGGGATGTCCCCGGGAGCACATTGAAAAAACCCTATTTTGCTGGCTATTTTTGTATATTAAATTAGCCTAAAAAGTACTTGACAAGTGTATTGTAACATGCTATTCTACTATCACCTGAAAAGAAGCGGTATCGAGCTTTGCAGGGGTTTCCATCAAGCCTACAGAAGATGGAGCTGAATCGATTCTAGGGGCTATAGGACCCAACACCATTGTCTCGAGTGAAGGACACTCCTGTAGCACAGAAAAATTGTAGAGACCGACGCATCGCTTGAGATGCAAGAAGACAATGACTAAAACTAGTCGAGGCCCCGACAAGCAGGGGTAGCAAGCGCACGACCTTATTGGTACGGCGCTTTAAATTTTCCATATCACCCACTATCCCCCTCCGCTTTTGCTTTTGGCGAAAGCGGTTTTAATTTACTCACCTAGGATACGCAAAATTTGATATACTTTTGGGATGATTTACATACTTGGTGGAGCTTCTCGATCTGGGAAAACACTACTGGCTCGGAGAGCAGTTGAAGAAAAGCAAATTCCCTACTTCCCACTTGATGCATTATTCGGAGGTCTGGCGAGCGGCGCACCGGAGTTTGGCGTAATGTGGGATCAAGCGTTCATTGATCGAGCAGAAAAAATGTGGCCAATCCTCAAACCAACGCTAGGATTCTTTTTTAGCGAAGAGCGAGACTTCCTAATCGAAGGCGACACTATCCTACCAAAACAAGTACGCGAACTAATGGACGAAGGGAACGAAATCCGAAGTTGCTTCCTCGGCTACGCCGACCTCAGTCGCGAAGAAAAATTCACCCACATCCGCACCCACCATCAGGACAATCGCGATTGGACGAAAGATATCGCCGACAACGAACTCTACGGCTACGTAGACGAAATGCTAGAATTCAGTAAATATCTAAAGTCCGAATGCACCACTTACAACATCCCCTATTACGACATATCCAAAGACTTCCAAACCCCTCGTAATGAGGCTTTTGATTGTTTATTTTCTACAAAGATTGAGCCTTCGTAGACAGTATTGCTATGCGCAAAATAATTTCCTTTGATACTCAACCGATTGGTCCATACACTGTGGAGCACATTAATTGAATCTCCGGAGGTTCCACCTCCGGAGAAGCACCTCTCCATATTTGACAAACTATAATTTTTGGGCTACTGTTTGTACGAACAGCAACCTAGGAGTTCTTAACATGCTTGGATTCAGACAACCCTTTTCGGGAGACATTGTTGACGTCATCAACAACCCACTCAAAATCTACGAGGGTGACTTGCGACACTATGCTCGCATCATCTTCGCCGCACCCAACATCCATCATGGCTATCATGGCCTTCGCCATATGCTCCATGTGACTTGGGTATGCTACGAAGCTTGTGCATATTACGAGCGTCGGGAGATGATGACCCCTCGTTCGATGCGCAATCTCCTGATCGCTGCAATGTTCCATGATTACGGACATATCGGCAAAAAAGGTGAGGACGCCGAGAACATCAAGGTCGCAATCGCCGCCATGCATCATTCACTTCTGCCTGAGGATTTGTCTGAGTCTGATGTGATTGAAGAAATCATCAAAGCGACACAGTTTCCGCATAATGATCTCGGGGACTTTATAACCCTCGAGCAGTCCATCATTCGTGACGCTGACGTGAGCCAAGCATTTGGCACAGCTTGGATTGGCGAAATCGCAGCAGGGTTTGGGTCTGAACTGAACAAAACCCCAGTGGAAATGCTCCGGCTACAACTGAGTTTCCTTGGAACAGTTCATTTCAACTCTGACTTTGGAAAGGTCTTCTACGGCAAAGATGCCGTCGCAGCAAAAATCCAAGAGACAGAGGATCTGCTCAAAATCCTCTCCGTCTAAAAACCAGGACCGCAGTCCGCAGAACAGCCTATTGGCAATAGTTTCTGACGGGCTGTTTTGTTTCCAACTTCCCTCCCACCCACTCCCCGACTTTTGGCAAAAACAATTTTAGTTCACTCTCTGAGTGCCACATCTTCAGGTTTAATGTTCATATTTTTATACGCAAATTTATTAAATCTGTAACATGAATCATAAATTTCGCTAGTAGACTAAACTATTAGTTAGGCCTACAATTTCAAAATGTCAAAGCTAATTAATGAGGGTCTACGAGATTGGTATGCTGATGTTGACTGGAAAGCACTCCGACGTGAAGATTTAGGTAGCGGAACACTAGTCGAAGGAAACGGTAATTTTGACCGAATCAAGACAGTGTTTAATATATTTTTGGATATCAAGCCAAATCAACTATCAACAGATTTAGTCCAAAGATTAGATGCGAAACTTGAGGAATTTAAGATACTGGTAAATGAGATTTACTCATACTCCGATATTAGACAGAGGAAAAATGTGCTGACGTTAATTAGTGGTTTTGAGTATCGGTTCGTTAATGAATTGGGTAATCATATTGCATATTACACAAATTTATTTAAAGAACAGAATGAACAAAAAGTTGATACTGCGGAATTAAAAAAAACACTTAAGAGCGAACTCATAAATGAATTAATTGGCGATGAAGAGAAAATTAGAGGTACAAAAGAAATCATTGATTTAGTTGCGCAAAATATCGACATGCTTTCGAGTGCAGTTGACGGCGCAAAACAGTGGCTTCATGCAAATAAAGAAGTAGTTGATAATATCTCTAAAAAAAACGCTAAAGATGCACGGCGTAAGGCCATGGACCATAGCACTTTCAAGGATGTCAAATATGTTGATAATTTTCTAATCACTAAGTTGCCGATTATTAGTCATCTCGCAAGACTCATTTGCTGGATTTTTCCAGATTTAAGATTTATAAAAAAGATTCCAATTTTTAGAGGTACATTTTGGTGGCTGTTAGGCTCATTTGCTTTTGGTACAATCGTTCTTTGTATCATTGCATATTTTGTATTTTACGTAAAAGACCCTACTGTTCCTGAAATTATACTAAAATTATCTGCAGTAATCGTACCTTCGTATTTTGCAGTATTTTGCACAAACCAATATATGAACCACCGTCGTTTATACGAGAATTATATGTTTAAAGACGTAGCCTTGACTACAATGTTAAATTTACGAGGACAGTATGCAGAGGGCTCCTCATCGAACACTTTAATACTCGAAAAGAGCCTGGGTGTGATTTTTAATGAACCTATAATGACTGTCAGTGAAATGAAAGTTGACAGGAACGTTCTGAAAGATATTATCGAAATACTTAAAAAATAAATTTTGATATTCAACCAGCCAGCCGCAGAACCACGTTCATAAAATCGGATAGATGCTAGGCGCGACCGAGTGAGCGTATGAGCCGTACGACTGTACGGTGAAAAGCGACCGACCGAGCAACAACGCAGCTACCGATTTTTGGACGTGCCGACAAACGAAGCCAACCGCTCTAAGTAGGAGTCGACAGTGAGTACATATTCAGCATGACTCCAAATCAAGGGCGCGGTCGACAAATGCTCTCTCGTATGCGGATGCATCTGTTCTGCCAATGTCCCAGCTTCGGTTGCATGTGATGCCGTCCACTCTAATAACTCAAGCGCACGTTTGAGGTCGGCGGGTTTTTTGGCAATTTTAATGTAGTACTGGGCAATCCAGAGGGTACAGATGACCCAGGGATTGGGTGAGCCAGCGTCAGCTAAAGTGTAGTAGTTATCACCCTGATAACGGATGAAGCCTTTACTACTGCTGCCTACCTGGAGAGTTTTTTCAATTGTCTTAATGGAGTCTTTGACTCGATTATCGTCTAGGTCGAGCACATCAAAAAACACAATGCCGTGGAAACTACTAGTATCTAAAGTTCGATCATACACTAATTCGCCATCATCGTTGTGACGAACGTGTTTAACAAACATTTTGAGTTCTGGGTCATACAAATACTGTACAATGGCTTGCTTTAGTCGTTGGGCCACGGCTAGGTAAGTGCGGGCGTCATTGTCTTTGCCTAGGAGATTTGCGAAATTCATTGCCGCAACTAGTCCCCCGTAGACAGAGGCTGCGGTGTAGGTCGAGGTGCCGTATTTTTCCTCCCATAGATCAAACGAGGCCTGGGGTAATCCCGTTACCGGTTCGATGTAGGAAACTAAAAATTGAGCGGCTGGTTCGATAAATGAATTATAGTGATGCTCGACAAATTCAATGTCACGATTAATTTCGTAGTGTTTCCACATCATGTAAATCACGCTCGCCGTCTCGTCCTCTTGGATCGGGAGATAGGGCTTGCCTTGTTGTAGCCACGGGTGCCAGGAACTACCAAGGGCGCCGTCAGTCAGATATTTGTGCATTAGGTACCCGCCCGGCTCCCTACAGGCGGTAGCAAAGGTAAAGAACCGTTGCGCCACGTCAGTGTATCCCGTCACATCAAAGGCATGCGCAATCAAGGCGCCGTCACGGGGCCAGACGTAACTGTACGTATCACGGCCATGATGCAGCATGTCCGTATCAGATGACGCGATAATACCACCTCGATTGTCTGCGTGGACCCGCATTGTAATCAGAGAACGTTCATACAGCGTTCGGAGGGCGGGGGTTAGACTGGTTACGTCTGTTCCCTCTTTTTGTAACCACGCTGCCCAGTAGGCATTGGTTGATACGAGTAAGCGTTCGGGAGTTTCGGAGAGTACTAACTCGTCGAGGGTATGCACCGCCGGAATCGAATCGCTACAGCATATCCAGTAGTAGATGACTGTGGATCCGCCCGGACTCAGTTCACAGGTAAATCCAAGTACCGAATCAACCGAGCCGTGCTCGATGGGATTTTTCTCGAGCACACCATCGTGAGCATCATGGTACGTCCCCTCTTTCCCTTCGATACCAAATAACCCAATATTAAATTCAGAAAATTGGACGCCGTCTTTGCTGGCGTTGATTAAAAAGGTGTCTTTGTCTTTGTAGTGAATGATGGCATTCACGCGGGGATCAAAAAACGCAGTGTCCCCACGACGTGATTCCGCGATCCGAAACTGCTGTGCCAAAAATAGTTTAACCGTGCGGGCGATGCCTGAGGTATCGGTCAGGGTAAACCGGCGCAAAAATACGTTGTGTTCATTATGGACCCCATCAAAACTCTCGAGACGAAGTCCGAGTTCGGTGTGCACGGCCACCATATTCCCAATCGTTTGATCAACGGCGCCGCCGATATGAATATCCCAACTCGGATCATCGAGCCACACCGTCTGGTCATCCACAAATACCCCAATGCGGTGGACGTAGCTGCCACTGGCACCACTCACATGATTTTGTAATCCCACGTAAGGGAAATAGAGGTCACGCACTTGTCCGCGATAATCGAGTCCAACCAAAAGGTTTCCGTTCCCTACCGTGATTGCGCGTGCCATAGATAATTACAGCTTGTACTGTTTGAGATACGACACAACTGCACTGTGAGCGGATTTTGCCGTTTTTGCCTTGCGGAGGGCGGTCGCGCATTCAGGGGCCGAGAGGACGGTCTCTACCCAGTCAGCAAAATCACTGCCGCTTTCGGAGAGGTGGTACGCGTAGACCGACGTAGTCATACTCTTTAGAGCCACAGCTAGAGCCGGCAAACTATTGAGCACCTTGCCATCGGTCGTCCAAAACGATTCTGAGTCAGAGGCTACGACGAGTCGGTGGACGGGGGTAGCTTTTTTAGCCGGAGAACTTTTTTTAGCAACTGCTTTTTTCACCGCCACTTTTTTGGGTGCAGACGTAGCCGTCTTTGCTACTTTCGGGACAGCTACTTTTTTGACGGGGGCTTTTTTAACTACTACTTTTTTTGGTACAACAACTGGCGTAGCTCCATCAGCGCGGGTAATCATTTTTTTTAAATTGGGAATTTTCATACGTTAAGAACTTATTTTCGATTGGTAAACCACTCCGCGATGCGCGATGTGGCAAGGACCCTGCCCCACCAGGCGCGCATTTTCATTCCTCGGGTCAATTCCAGCTTTACGGGCACAAGCGCCGTGGTTGTCTCGGCTTCGGCCGCCCGGGCTGCTTTGGTGGCCGCTCTCACGGCTGCCCGTTTGGCAGACAAGAGCGCTGCTGCGGCTTTGGTTTCGGTAGCCGCCCTTACTCGTAATTGTAAATCAGAAAACGCATTCATGAAAGCGATATATGCGTCATATGGGGATTGGTAAGGACTGAAGTACGCATGAACATCCCCATCGGCTGACCACTTCGTACACATGTAGTAGAAATGATCAGAGGTTTGGAGTTTCCGCCAGGTTTCGATTAATTCTTCATCACCAAGTTCCATAATGTCCGTTTCAAGCGCGTACATTTTGGTAATGGCGTCACGTTGAATATCATTTCCTGTCCAGGCGGTCAGATCCCTGTCGGTATCGGCCCAAGTGAGGACATCCGGCACATCGTACTCGCCCGTTGGTTCATACGCCATGATAGTTTCGGTTGGTGTTTTGAAACTGGTGTCGGGATGTGCGAGGAGCGTCCGGGGCAGCGCGCGCAAAAATTCAAAAATTCCCGTATCCTCCCATTGGTGTTCGCCGAAGGTTTCGTAGTCCATGAACAAATTCACCGTCTCCCCATCGCCATGGTGCGCGTGGACCCACTGCGCAAAGGTGTCTGCCGAGAGCGGGTAGCTGGCCCAGCCCCGGTTACCAAACCGAAAGGCAACGTCGTCAGACAATTTGTAGTTTTTGAGGAGGACCTTGATTTTGGAACAGTCCTTTGGACGGTAAACGTAATTCGGACTGCGCCACCCAAGGTATTTGTCCCAGCCTTCGGCCATGATGCCGAGGTAGCCGTTATCTTCACACCATTTGGCCAAATCATTACGGTAGGACAATTCCGTATTGCGAAACACCCGTGGTGTTACCCCAAAGAGGTCTTCGATTCGTTGTTTATGTTTTTTGACCTGCCGTTCAAATTCTGGCACTGAGTAGAAAAACGCGAGTGAGTGATAGTACGTGTCCGCGAGAATCTCTACGCGACCAGTGGCGACAAGCTCTTGAAATGAGGCAAGGACATCTGGCGCATAGGCTTCGAATTGATCGAGGACCGTTCCGGAAAATGATAACGCAAACCGGAATTCAGGATGTGTATCGAGCAATTCTTTTAAAACTTTATTTGTTGGACGATACGATTTGTTGGCCACCTTTTCAACAATCCGGCGGTTATTTAAATCAGTTTCGCTATTGTCGTTGAAATACTGATTGTCATTACCAATATCAAACACGCGATATTTTTTAACGCGGTAAGGTTGGTGCACATGGAAATAGGGACAAACAGATAACATACAGATTTATGACGTGACGTGGCTAAGTAATCGCTTATACAATTGATACAATTTTTTCGCTGCTTCGGCCCAGGACAGTCGGTTGATCTCGCGCCGGCCAGATTCACGTAGCTGCTGGTGCATCACCGGATACCGTAAGGCAGCAAGGATCTGATTGGCCATTTCATCCGTATCCCAGAAATCGACCTTGAGTACATGGGTCAAGACTTCGGCCACGCCTGACTGTTTGGAAATTAAAGACGGCGTACCATGTTGCATAGCCTCCAGTGGTACCAGCCCAAACGGTTCGGATACCGACGGCATAACGACCAGATCGGCCGACTGATACATCCGGTCGCGCTCTTCTTCCCACAAAGCGCCGGCAAAAATCACATGCCCGGACAATCCCATTTCACCGACCAATCGTATAATTTGGCTCTGCATATCACCCCAACCGGAAATGACAAAAACAACATTCGGGTCAACATCAACGACGCGCCGGGCTGCTCTGACAAAATAGTCCACTCCTTTTTGAATGGTAATGCGACCGTGGTAGAGAATAATTTTTTTACCCTGGGCCTTGAGGTCACGCAAACTCTCTTTATGTCGTACCGGTTCAAAAGTATCACAACCATTATGCACGACGGTGACTTTCTCGGGCGCAATGCCGTGTTTTTGAATAATAATTTGCCTCGTTAGTTCTGACACAGCGACGACCGAGTCCGCATAAGCAAAGGCCTGTTGTTCGATATTAAAAATCGACGGATCAACATTTACACTCGCCGCCTGATCAAATGACGTTGCGTGGACGTGGAGAATCAGTGGTTTACCACTCACGTGTTTGGCAGCCATCCCCGCCAGATACGACGTCCAATCATGCGCATGAATAAGATCAAAGGTTTCGGTGCGAGCAATGACTGCCGCCTGCGCCGCGAATCGATGTGCTTCTTCCAAAATAGTCCGAGCGGTATAGAGCGGAGTGCCGACTGCGTCATATCCTACAAAACTTTCTACCACACTCGCCCCGCTCTGGTACGGCACCAGAGAAGACGATACTTCACGTACGGTCACTTTAATTTCTCTATCTGCAAATACAAATCGCGGGGTACCAATCACCTCTTGCTTCTTTGGTAACACAAAAATGACTTCTACCCCATTTTGATCTATCAGCTCGCGCGTGAGCCCGAAACAAGCCACACCAAGTCCGCCATTGCGTGACGGCGGAAAGTCCCATCCAAAAGTGAGTACTTTCATAAAAAAGGCCTACTCCACAAGGTTTTTTGCGCAGTACATGCACCCATCATAGCATGCCATATTTTAAGGCTTCATAGAACTTAGGGTACGTATGTTGATAGGCCTCGAAAGTTGACCTATTCACCCTTTTCTGATATATTAGTCCAACTATGTCACAAGATTTACTCGTAAAGCTGGTTTCAGCCGGTAACGCCAAAGGCGTCGGCAAAGGTCACGTTTACTACACCCGTTTTAATAACAAGGTAAAAAAGGACCCCTCAAAGAAGTACGAAACCAAAAAGTTCAACCCCATCGCCCAAGAACACTGCGTCTACAAGCAAAAGAAATAACAAAAAGCCCCGCAAGGGGCCTTTTTGTTATTTCTTCTCCAGGTCGCAGAACCACGTTCACAAAGTCGATTAGATGCTAGGCGCGACCGAGTGAATGATTGAGCCGTACAAGCGTACGGTGAAAGAATGAGCGACCGAGCAACAACGCAGTTAACGACTTTTGGACGTGCCCCTACTTTAGCTTCGAATCCTTCGCCGGATCGTACTTGCCTTGTTGGGCGAGCGAATTCATCTTACAAACATGTAACAACATCGCTTGCGCTGCCTCGGTATTCTCGGGCTTGCCTTGCCACGCGAGCAAAAACGGTTCTTCGATAGCCCGTGAGTAGGAAAAAGTAATTGGCCACGGCTGGTGTCCTAATTTAGCAATGGCGTTTAAGTTCTCGGTGGCGCGCTTTGGTGTCTGTCCACCCGAGAGAAACACAATTCCACCCACTTCGTGTGGTACCGACATATGGAATGTGCGCAGGGTTGCGTTCGCAATTTGTTCTGGCGTGGATTGTTCGGTGTACATATCACCAGCGAGGACCATTGATGATTTGAGGATCAGGGCTTCGAGATCGACTTTGTACCGCATCATAGTTTGCATCAAAATCTGGATAGCTCGTGTCGTGACCGCTTCGGCGCGCACGATATCGTGATCTCCCGCAAAGATAACTTCTGGTTCGACCATTGGTACGATACCAACACGCTGAGCAATCTGGGCATAACGCGCCATAATGACGGCATTGATCTCGAGACACGCATCGGTTGGGATATTCTCGTCAATTGATACTACCATCCGCCACTTAGCAAACCGGGCGCCAAGGTCATAGTATTCGACAAAGCGTTCTTCGAGATCATCGAGGCCTTGCGTCACCACTTCCCCACTAAAGCCGTCAAATTCTTTGGTGCCCAAATCCACCTTGATGCCGGGCACAATTCCCCGAGCGATCAAAACATCACCAAAGGGTGTACCATCATCGGTACCACTTTTGATCGTTGAATCATAGAGGATCACGCCGGATAAATATTCCTCAATCCCCGGAGCGGTAAAGAGTAATTCGCGGAAATCCTGACGATTTTCTTCTTCATTTGGTAAATGGACCATCTGCAAGCGCTTGCCCGCGGTATTATCACTTTCATCCGCTGCTAAAATCCCCTTCCCTGGTGCCATCAAAGCCGCTACCGTCTCATACATTTTTGCGTGTCGTTTCATAATAGTAAAAGTATAACAGTGATGTCACAAATATAATGTTTGCGCGTGTGTATACTCTTTATTAAATATTCTAGTAGATAAGTTAGGGAGAAGAATGACCCAGATACGAGGCGACGAGATAATAATTTGTGAGCAGTACTTGTTGTACGGTGAATAAATTCTTATCGAAGGTAACGAAGTAGATGGGTTATTATTGCCCCTAACTTCTGATTTTCCAACCGCGCTTAAATAGTTGCGTGACTAAAATTCCTAGAATCAAAACCAACCCAACGGTAATGACGAGTCCGATCGTTGTATTGGCTTCGTGGTAGCCAATCATTGATCCCCGAATACCATCCGCGAAATAGAAAAAGGGATTAAGGACTGTGATTTGTGCAGCCAGTGGTGGCAACATGGTAATCGAATAGAAAATTCCCCCCAGGTACGTAAGCGGAGTAATTACAAAAGTATTGAGCATCTGCAGCTGTTCAAAACCTTCTGCCCACAAGGCCACAATAATCCCGAGCATCGCGAATATTGCCGAGATGGCTGCTACATAAAATATAAACATGAGTGGATTAACCAGCGTCACCGCCCCAAACAAAATCCCCACAATTAAAATTAGAAACGATACAATCACAGCCCGAGCGACAGCACTACCAACAAACCCGATTAACATCTCGATGTAAGAAAACGGGGTAATCAAAATTTCTTCAATACCCCGAGTAAACTTCATAAAAAACAGAGCTGACGAGGCACTGGAAAATGACGCGTTAATTATCGACAACATCAACACCCCTGGAAACACAAACGAAATGTACGGCACCCCAGCAAAACTATCAATTTTTGTGCCAATCACTGTACCGAAAATAAAAATATAAAGTGCCGCTGAAATTACTGGAGCTACTAAAGTTTGAATTGAAACGCGTAAAGTTCGTTTTACTTCCCGGCGCAACATTGTATACAATCCAATCCAGTTTATTGTCATAATAGTAATCAAAAATTAAAAGTGAAAAAAGAATAATCTAAATAAAAAATTAGAAACATGTTCGTGACTCATTTTTTGATTCTTAGATTGTTTTTTATCTTTTCTTTTTTCATTTTTCTTTATAAAGTTTATTTCTTTGTTAGCTCAAGGTACTTCTCTTCCACCGACTTCCCGCCCACCTTCATCTCTTCCTTAGAACCATGCCAGACAATTTTACCACCATCAATGACCGCGATGTCGTTGCAGAGGTATTCAATTTCTTCTAAATAGTGTGAAGTGAGAATAATGGTCTTACCACCTTCGTTGAGCTTCTTTAAATACGCCCACAGTCCCCGCCGTTGCTCGACATCCACCCCGGCTGTTGGCTCATCTAATATGAGGAGGTCGGGTGTATGCACCAAAGCCCGTCCTAACATCGCTCGACGTTTGAGTCCACCCGATAATTTTTGAAACTTTACATCCCTGTGTTCCGTCAGATCAAATTGAGCAATTAATTCCTCGATACGGGCAGCTCGCACATCGCCAGGAATTCCGTAGTACCCACCCATATAATCCATCAATTGGGCTGGAGTCGAGAAAATATCCACATTAAATTCCTGCGGGGACAGACCAACCTTCGTCCGGGCTCGTTTATAGTCCTCCACCACATCCACCCCATCAATCAAAATCTGACCCTTCGTCGGTTGTGCAATCCCGGTAATACAATGAATAGTCGTCGACTTCCCCGCGCCATTCGGCCCAAGCAGCCCAAAAAACGCCCCGCGCGGAATAGAGAGAGAAATCCCATCTACCGCTAGCTTCGCAGCCGCCCCCTTACCATAGACCTTCACCAAATCCCTAATCTCCAACATCGGCACAATTGTATTGTCTGACATATATAGAAGCCAGTATACCACGATAAACATTACATAAAGAAAAGGCGCAACCGAGGTTGCGCCTTACCAGATTTTGAAACGATTTCTGGCTACTCCGGCGGATGCGGGCATTTACACACCCGACAACCTATTTATCGATCTGACAGCCAGAAGCTTCAAGCCAGTGGTGAATATCATGCGCCTTTTTCGCGCCGACGCCCTTGATTCTTTGCAAC
>JAYTKW010000042.1:0-10579 GCA_043729945.1 Candidatus Kaiserbacteria bacterium
TAAGTATTCAAACCTGAGCGAAGTTTTTCAACAGTTTGAAACTACGCTAAATACTATCAAGTTATCAGTTGACTCTATTGATAGCGACATAAAAGAAACTCAAGAATCAGTTGATGGGAATGCTGAAGCAGTTTTGCTCTCAAAAGACCAAGCGGAAAAGAATTTAGCAGAAACTGAAGCAACTGCCAAAAAGATTAATGCAGTTTACGATGTACTTTTCGGAGAAATGGACACGGCAAATGCTAAGCGAACCGGTGGTTTGTATGCTGATATAAAAAGTAGTATTAAAGAGACTGATGAAAGACATTCCGCACAAGAATTAGCCTATAATGAGCTTTACAAAAAAGTTGAATCTCTACTTCCGGGCGCAACTAGTGCAGGGCTTGCAAAAGCGTACGCTGATCAAAAAACTACCTATACGAAACCCGAATTAATCTGGTCAATTGTTACTGTCACTGCCATGCTTGGTATAACGATACTCGGATATATCACTTTTCTTGATGCAAACAGTGTGTCAGGAGTGGCTGAAGCATTTGCCCTGCTTATAACCCGTCTTCCTATTTTTCTTGGTGTTACATGGCTTGCAATTTATTCTGGTAAACAACAAAGCCAAAGCGGTCGACTTCGCCAGGAGTACGCGCACAAAGAGACAATGGCAAGATCACTCGAGGGATATAAACGTGAGATTGAGGGACTTACAGACAATAATCCTGAAAGTGTCTTAAACAAGTTTATGAGTAACGCAGTTGACTCCGTTGCGTTTAATCCAAGTATCACATTGGACAAAAAACATGAAAATAAACCGCCTTTTGTTCAAAGTCTGATTAACACTTTCGGTCGTTTCGAAAAAAATACTAAAATAGTAAACACTGCTACATCTGAAGAAATCAAAACAGCTGTTGCTACGGTTAAAAAACCATAGTTCAGTTTATATTCTGTAATTATTTAAAATATGGAAAGAAAAATAAAGCATCTAGAGTTTATACAAGATATTATAAAAAGAATGGCTGGTAACTCTTTCTTACTCCGAGGATGGAGCATCACTTTAGTTAGTGCCTTAGTAACTTTATTTGTTAGTGTTACTGACACAAAACTAAAACCATATTTAATACTTATTGCACTCGGATTGCTAATGATATTTTGGTTGCTTGACGCTTACTACCTTAGTCAGGAACGTGCTTATAGAAAACTTTATGAAGTAGTGAGGAAGAAACCCGAAGCAGATATAGATTTTTCTCTAAATGCAAAGGAGTATTTACGTGGAAATAATAGTTGGGCATCTTCCATGCTTTCAAACGTGTTCTTAGTGTTTTACGGTTCAGCCACAATAATTCTACTATTAATAGCATCAAATTTATTCGGAATTAACATTTATATAAAATAACAAACATGACAAAACGAGTCTTTTATAGTTTCCATTATAAACCTGATAATTGGAGAGTTGCACAAGTACGCAACATTGGTGCCATTGAGGATAATAAACCTGCTTCAGATAATGATTGGGAAACAGTCACAAAAAATGGTGACGACGCAATCACAAAATGGATCAGCAACCAAATGCAAGGTCGTTCATGTACAGTCGTTTTAGTGGGCGAGAAAACTGCAAATCGTAAATGGATAAATCATGAAATCTCTCAGTCGTGGACTAAAGGAATCGGAGTTGTTGGAGTGTATATTCATGGACTCAAAAATACCGACGGATATATTGCAAACAGAGGGAATAATCCTTTTGATTACCTCATTTTTAAAAAATCTGGTGCCAAGATGTCTTCAGTAGTTAAATGCTTTAATCCCCAAGGTACAAACAGTAAAGAACGTTATGATTGGATTTGTAAAAATATCGAAAGCATAATCGAGGACGCAATAAAAATCCGAAATAATAATCGGGCCTAGAATAGGCCTGTGGGCTTCAAAACGGCTCTAGGTAACGAGATTTTGTGCCTCCCGCTCTCTATAAGCACTCCAAATTTACTGAAATGAGCCGTTCTTTTGCTATACTTTTGGTATGGAAGACGAGACTAAAGACACAACAGAATCCCCCGCGCCTGAACCAACAGAAACGCCAGTTTCTGAACCGTCTGAACCGACACCGGAGGTGACGGAAAGACAGCATCGATATTAATGGCATATTCAACCACATGGTTTAATATATCACTAAGGTTTTTTGGCGTCAAACTAATTACCACAAATTAACAATCTTGAAGAAATTAAACATTCCATTTCTATAAAAGAGGTTTTACTTGAGTCAAACTGCTCCACTTTTTATAGTATTAGCGCCAATAGGCGCTTTTATTATTCGTGGAAACAGAGAGAGTGGGTTTTCTGCCACAAAAACGATTTCCCCGGCCGTGTCATGGCCGGGGGACTTTGCATTTTTGGCGGCCAGTCAGATTTCACGCCTGATTAGGTGTGGCCCTGGCCCTTGAATCAACCAGAGTTGATTCGAGAACAAAGCCATTCCGCGATCGCCAATTGGGACAATCTCAAGGCAAGGATACGCGGTGGGAGCATTTGGCACCCCGCTTACATGACCAGTGTAACCACTAATCTCTAGCCACCAGATATCACGGAAAAACAAGATTTCTTGCTCGATCAGAGCAAACGACTTTTCAATCCATTTTCTGGTCCCCAGTTCGAGAACGCCGTCAGCGATGATGTATCTTGGCATCGATTGGACTCCCATTTAAGACAAGAACGAGCTTCGTTAAACCCAGTATTGTAAAAAACTGGGACTTTGTCAATCGTGCTGTTACGTGTGAGTAGTAGGGGCTAATTTTAAAACGAAACTCTAAACGCACAGCGTATCTATACATACAAAAGAAACCAGTCCGTTTTGGAATGGTTTCTTTTTGTACTTATTGGTCGCGTAACTGTGTTAGTTCTTTGATGTTGAGGATAAGCTCGTCGTATCCATCGCGGGCGGCGGTGGCGTCTTGCACGCACAATTTGAGGCCGTCCAAAATATGTTGGTGAAAGGCGAGAGCATTTATTTCATTTTGATTGACTATCACTAACCTGAAGCCAGCTTCAGCGTGGTCGAGACGCGCGCGGAGTTGATCTTTAAAAGTTACTAGATCGTATTCTGTATCGTCTAAATTAGCGGTGATTTCCTCAAACGCCTCTTCATCCTCATCCGTGCAATCGTTTGGCTTTTGCGCTAACACTGATTTGCGGCAGCGTTCGATCGCCGATTGACGCACAGACAACCGATCCAGCTCACGCTTGAGCGTTTGCAGGTGCTGGACAATTTGGAAATGTAGATGGGGTACGTTTGACATAGGACAATACGCCCATAGTACCACCGTTTTTGCCACGCACAACTTGACAAAACTCCACCCCCAGCATCGATTATAGCCATAAAATAAACACTATTTTAACCACCGCTCCCAAAATCCTTAGTTTGACAAAACAATCAAACCACTTTCTAATCACCTAATTTTCCCACCAATGTACCCCCAACAAACCCAAAACATCGTCCCTACCCTCTCGGGGAATGGTTACGTTGCAAAAGTTGGAACCAGCTATCTTAGGTTTACTTTTTGCATACCATCTTTTGTTGGCACGTCAAGGGTAGATATAATTTGTACCCACCCTTGACCGAGCTCGGCATCTCGTTACTTAATTTTTTGAATATAATTCTTTGCATTTGCTGAATCAAGCAAACTCGCACTACATTCTCAACTACAAAATACCATTCTTCCTCATACCACACCCGACGTACTTCTTTCTGCTCGAACACTGTGGGATGACCACTATTTGAATTTGTCAGTTTTTTAGCAATAAATATATGAAGTTGAAGCTACTAAAATTATATTAGACATACCCTAACGATCGTTTGGACGATTATTTTGTTTATGAACTTTAAAATGAGGTCCAATCACGACAGTCCCCTGAAATTCAGGTTGGGGGTGCGTACGCTGGGTACGGATTATGTCATACTATAATTATCATGACATCTTCTGCCCGAGGTACCCACGGTAGTATATATCCTGTAGCTCTGCTCGCGAGCGCTTTAGTCGGTCTCGCCACTATCAGCAGCGTGTTACTCTCGATCCCTGCCTCGCGTGAAGCAACAATGTACATTGAGCCAAGTATTCTGACGACTACTACCGGAGAAATTTTTGTGGTGAATGTTACCGTCGCTGCTAACTTACCTGTAAACGCCTTTACCGGCAAGATTATATTCAACCGAAATATTCTCACTGTAGAAAAAATTGATTACAACACAAGCATCGCAGATCTGTGGGCAGAAGAGCCTTGGTATAACGACGGTGACGGGACATTAAATTTTACGGGTGGCACAACTCGCCCTGGTGGGTTTACTGGAGTAGGGTCATTGATTACAATTACTTTTAAATCCCTAACACCCGGCAATGCCGAGCTTTGGCTCACAGACGCACATATATTGCAACATGATGGCATGGGTACCGAAGCGACACTGTCGTCACCAATTGATACTGTCTTTACAGTTATACCGGAAACTCTCCATGAGGTTGCCCCTGTTGACTCTGCTGTCGCTGTGACAGTGATGACGACCTCACCCGGTACAGATCTTAATCAAGACGGTATCACCAACCTCCGTGACATCAGTATTTTTATGCTGTATCTGGCAACCCTTGACCAACGAGGTGACATCTCGCGGGATGGTTACGTCACTATTACCGACGCCAGCATTATGCTAAACGCGGCGCGGGAATAAGACAGCACCAGAGGAGGTGGTTATATACCTGCCAGACTCTAGCTATTTCTGATATACTTCTGCGCATTATGGCACCAAAAAAATTTGTCGTTGGGCGGGGGACCCACGGTCTCGGACTCTTTACCAAGATACAATTTAAAAAGGGTGACCTGGTCACCGAATACACCGGTGAGAAAATTACTACTGATGAAGCCAACATTCGCGGTGGTCAATACTTATTTGAATTAAATGATAATTGGGTGATTGATGGCCGTGACCGAAAAAATGATTCACGCTATATCAATCACTCGTGCCGACCAAACTGTTATCCGGAAATCGACGAGGACGAGAAGCATATTTTAATTTATGCTAAACGCGGTATTAAAATTGGCGAAGAACTAACCTACGACTACGGAAAAGAGTTCTGGAATACCCACATCAAAACAAAAGGCTGCCGGTGCGCTAAATGCAGCGAGGGAACTACAAAACTGGTTTAAGCGCTGGATCAGTGGTTGTAGAGGCGTCCGGAGTAGACGACGCCATCGTTTCAGTAGTGCTTGCTGTTGAGGTGGCGACTGGTTCGGGGGACGGCATAACCTCTGGCGCAGGGGCGGGGTCGGCGATTTTCAAACCACCGTTTGGTCGCGTGTCGTCGTTTTGGACAGGCACTGACACTGTGATCGGTTCGCCAGTGACAGCGTCCCTGACTTCTCCACGACTAATTTTTTCATTACGCTCATTAACAACAGCAATAACGTCAATGGCGCCTTTGTCAAACATGCCGACTAGGACACCACTACCGGCAATCACTGCGCATACGACACAGACAATCATAAACGCCCGGAAGTTTCTTTTGTAATGTTGGCGTTGGGTTGAAACATTCGTTGGAGCTTTGCGATTTTGTAATTCTGTATACGTGTCCTCGGTGTTAGCAATGACTGCAGTGGCAGCCTTGCGCGGAGCCCGCTTACGGGGAGCGGCTACACTCATTTCACTTTCAACCACAGCAACAGACCGCGTACGGGGAGCGCGGGTTTTTTTAAAAACGGACTGTTCTTCGGACTCGACCATCCGGACGCGAGGCATGTATTTATTGTATCACCCTGATACAATAAATTGGCATGGTAGATTCACTACTTATTAACATCCTCACCTACGGCATATTTCTACTCGGTTACGTGACGGTGGTATTTTTTATAGCCCAGCTCCGTCGTGACAACAGTGTGATGGATATAGCCTATGGTCCGGCGTTTATTGTTAGCGCGCTTTTGACTCTCTGGTGGACGATGGAACGGGACTTACTCCCCGTACTTATGGCAGGACTGATGGGGATATGGGCAGTGCGGTTAGCCGGCCGGATTTACCAAAAAAACAACCGCCAGCCCGAGGATACGCGCTACGCTGCCTGGCGGGCGCTGTGGCGTAAACGTGGTGTCGGATATTTTGTGCTGCGCAGCTATCTGCAAATCAATCTACTCCAAGGCGTGATAATTTTACTAGTTGCTCTGCCGTTTATTATTTCACTTACTACGACAGTCGCGGAGGCCGATACTCTATCCTGGTTATTTATGCTCGTTGGACTCGGGGTCTACGGACTGGGACTGGGTATCGAATCAATAGCTGACTACCAACTCGATCAGTTCCTCACTCGCAAACGAGTTGACACCGAACCTGCTATCCTGATGACAACCGGACTATTTCGTTACTGTAGGCGACCCAACTATTTTGGTGAAACACTCATTTGGTGGGGGCTCGCCATCATGGTGCTGCCACTCCCCTTTGGCTACCTCGCACTCGTGAGTCCTCTTATTATTACGTATATCGTGACCAAGGTAACCGGTCCGATGCTCGAAAAACTCTTCCTTGAAAAATACCCAGACGCATACCGATCATACATGAAAACGACCAGTTACTTCATTCCCTGGCCTCCCAGCAAAACACCTAATTCACTTTTATAGTAGGTAGTGTTTATTTATCTGACCGACAGCGGTCACTGCAATACACGACTTCTTCCCATTTCCCCCGCAGCTTCCAGCTTTTACGATTCATAAATGGGCGGCCGCAATGTAAACACAGTTTTGATTCTTTTATGTTTGTAATTCTGTAGACATCCCGCTCCTGCAATCTTTATCCTAATTCTTTCGCGTGCCGTCACGTTTATAAAATGTCCAAAAGTAATAGTCTTCAACTTTCTCTCTCGCCCAGGGTGTCTTGCGCAAAAACGTCAGACTAGAGCTGACCGACGGCTTTTCAATAAAACATTTAATTTTAATTTTGCTCGCCAGGTCAGCCCAGCCATACTTGGCCTCCAGTTCTTCCACTATCATTTTTAGTGTCACCCCATGGAGCGGGTTTTTGGGTTGGGGAGTTGTTGTCATTGTCTACTAGTATACAAGGCAGACACACCTCTGTCTTGCAAAATCAGCATTTCGGCGTAGGCTTGGTAACAGACTAGTTTCGACGCCGTTCTACTCACTTTTCCACCTACTAAGAACAGGGAGACAGCCGTGAATAAATCTACTCCGAATCAATCGGAACCGAAGCTGGAATCTTTTGCGCTCGTGCGTATCGGCTATAGAGCAATCCCCTTTCGAACAACCGCCCTGGAACTCGAAGTGCCAGAATACATTGGTAAACGACGTCAGGTCGGGATCCTCAGGCGTATGCGTTCCGGGAGTGAGCAGTGGTGTTTTGTCCATCGCCTGGACAATCGTCCTTGCTTTGATCGGTGGTTTAGCGAAGTGGACCATTTCCAAAATGGCTACGCCCGCGTGCGGGACAGTGACCGTTGGTGGTTTGTAAACGAACAAGGCAAAGATGCCTGCCGACACCGCTTCCTCGACGTTGCATCAGCGGATCAAGAGGGATTCGCTTGGGTTATGCACTATTCGATGAGAACGAAGGGAGGGAAACGATTTTGGGTGCCTTACCACATCCCGACAGGCAAGCTCTGGGCGAAAATTGAAGAAGAATAAAATCGACGATGGCCCAGGCACACTACGCTGTGTACTGGGCCGTTGATTTATATAAAAACAAAACTAGTCTAATTGATTGAAGACAGATGTAAAACAAAGATAACGACACCTGTGCCACTCATCCGAGTTGCACATTCATGATTATATGGTACATTTTGTGCATCAATTTTAGTATGTCAATTTCCACTCCAGCATAAACGCGCACCGCTCCCTCAACTCTCGCGGAGCCACTCTCATACTCTTTATTTCCTTAGCCCTTATAACTTGCAAAAACCTAATTCTACCTACGAACACAAAGTAAAGACCCGCATCAATCACGCTATTCGAGCTCGCGAATTGCGGGTAGTTGGCCCGGCTGGCGAGAACCTCGGGGTACTGACCCTCGAAGCTGCCCTCAAGGCGGCTGACGAAGCCAACCTTGACCTCATCGAAATCAGTCCAAACGCCAAACCACCGGTAGCCAAAATCATGGACTTTGGTAAATTCCGTTATGATACCGGACAAAAAGAGAGTGAGATGCGTTCGAAATCACACGTTACCGAAACCAAAAGTGTGCAGGTAAAGATCGGGACCGGCGAAAACGATCAGCTCCTCAAAGCCAGTCGGGCGGCCGATTGGCTCGAAGAGGGTCACCGCGTGAAAGTCGACCTCTTCCTCTGGGGACGCTACAAATACATGGAACCGGCTTTTCTCAAAGAACGTTTAGAGCGATTTCTTAAAATTATCCCTACTGAATACAAGATTGCCGACGAAATGAAAAAAAGCCCCAAAGGTTATACGACCACTCTAGAACGCATGCCGGGCACGAAAAACCAGAAATTAAAGGATGCTGCGAAACCAGTTGCGCCCGAGCCAAAAAAAGTCGTGGACATGAGCATTGTGAAGAGTAAAAAGAAAAACCTCGACGAATTGTTGGATGCCGGCATGATCTAAAACTTTTTGGTCAGAAACCAAAACTTGTTTTGTAGATTCACCCTACAACGATACGCATGGGTGTGCGTCAGGACACCCAGATACGACTGTAACGTTTGTTCCAAGGCGATTGATGTAATTGTGCCTGCATTATACGAAGCAATTTTCTGTTGAAACTTTTCTGCAATCCGCGATTGTGTTTTTCGCCGCAACTGCACATGATGTGGGAATACCACCGCTCCGAGGAAATCAACGCCTTGACCTAATTTTACCACTGAAACTTTATCGGGATGTAGTGTTAGTATCAGTGACTGTGCTAAAAATGCTCGAACGGATGGAATTATCTGCTCTAAATACTGCCTATCATCTGAAACTATAATGAAATCATCGGCATACCGGGCGTAGTGTTTTACTCGCAACTCATTTTTAATATACTGATCAAACGAATTCATATACACATTTGCGAACAGTTGCGACGTCAAATTACCAATTGGCAATCCACGACGAGTACCGTCACCACTCCGAAAACTGTTGACGATTTCTGAGAGTAACCACACAACGTGGTGGTCACTAATTTGTCTGCCCAACAACTCGAGTAAAATCTTATGATCAACTGTTGCAAAAAACTGCTTTACGTCACATTTGAGTACAAAACACTGACGGGTGTTATTTTGAGACACTTGTCGTATCATCTGTTTGGCCGCGATTACTCCCTTGTGTGTTCCCTTATCAACTCGACACGAAAATGACCGTGCGATAAATGTAGGTTCAAAAGCACCGGTAAGTATCTGTACGACGGCATGATGTAACACGCGGTCAATCACCGACGCTTTATGCACATGACGACGTTTCGGATCAGTAATATAAAAATCAGTATACGGACCATGGCGATATTTTTTATCTTTCAAAGCTCTATGCAGGGCAAAAATATGCGACTCCAGTTCACGTTCAAATTCCATCACATCTACTTTATGACTTTTCCCCCGCCTGAATGCCGTCCACGCCAAAAACAGATTTTCTGGGTCGATAATTACTGAAAATAAATCTTGATACATACAACTATGAATGATGCTGATGTGCCAATTCTGAAGAAGACCTATGAACTCTACACCACCTTCCACGACTATAGACGCAGTATTCCCAAAGCGGACCGCTTTACGGTCTACGAACGGAGCGAATGTCAGATTGTCGACGTCATTGAACTATTGCTCACAGCCGGTTACGCCAAGAGTGCTCATAAAATCGACTTGCTCACTCAGGCCAGTGCCAAACTCGGCACACTTCGCTTCTTTATTCGCTTGATGAAAGACACCAAAGTATTCGACCTCAAAAAGTACATCGTGTTGCAAGAAAAAATCGATGAAATTGGCCGTATGCTCGGTGGCTGGATTCGTTCGCAAGTTAACAAGTAATGCAAAGGGTGCCTCATATATTATGAGGCACCCTTTGTGATAGATAGGGACTTCGGGAGGAAGAACGAGGCCGACCCATAGTTCGCATTCGCATTGCCGACCGAATCCGTGTCGAAGTGCAAGTCGCCGTCGTTCCAGTCAAAGTACGGGGCGTGCAAAGGGAGTGTGTCGTCGTCCAGAATTATGCAGTTACCCGTCCCTGTCACCAGAGCTCGAACACCTCGCTATTTGTCCTCGCCCCTGAATTTTAGCCGGCAACACAATCATCTACTGACGCAGATATTGCTTACCTTGAATAACCACAAGCAGTCCCTCTGTATCAGTGCACGCTCCGGCCGGCAGTAGCGAGCCGGACTCTGGCACCTCTCGATAAAGAGAAAGAGTTTAGTGACGACAATCCATAGACGATCGTACTCGAACCAAACTCACTCTTATTGTATCAAAAAAATCGGGTGACTCATTCCAGTATGCACTGAAATGAGTCACCCAAAATTAAGGGCTGCGCCCACATTACCAGAATCAAAAGCAAGGATGCAAAAGAATCAAGTAATCAAGGAACAAGGGTCAAGACTGCGGGAGGAAGAACGAGGCCGACCCATAGC
>JAYTKW010000043.1:0-14382 GCA_043729945.1 Candidatus Kaiserbacteria bacterium
GTTTGTAGTTTTGTGCCGGGGGGGACTTGAACATTACATGTTCGGTACAGGTTGTCGCTACTTTTCTCCTTACGTCAAAAAGAAGCTGGCAACCTCTTCAAGTCCCTGGGGCAAATGCAAAAACTTCCCAGATAAAATCTGAGAAGTTTTCACATTGTGCCGGGGGCGGGACTTGAACCCGCATGACCTTTCGATCACAACATTTTAAGTGTTGCGCGTCTACCGATTTCGCCACCCTGGCACTCGGCAAATACTTACATATTTGCACGTGAGACCGGAGCGGGATTCGAACCCGCGAATGGCGGTTTTGCAAACCGCAGCGTTAGCCTCTTCGCCATCCGGTCAGGGAGGTGTGCTCTACTTTAGCATTTTTGGTACAAGAGGGCAAAAGTAATAAACAAGTACCTGGAACTTTGCTCCAGGTACTTGTTTATATGTTACTCAACTGATGGTTTTTCTTTGCCGGCCTCTAGGAGTTCGTCTACTACTTCTTCACTTGATTTATTTTGGTCGATGTCTCTTGCAATCTCGTCGATGTGTTGGCGGTGTTTTTCGCCGTAGTCGTAGGCGAAATCTAGGTGGGGGATTGTTTTTAGATTGGTCTTTTTCTTGACGTAGCCACGCATTTCACTCGCACTGCGTTTGAGGAATATCAAGGCGTCACTCTCACGGCCATCAGGGATAGTGGTGATGTAGACGGTAACGCGTTTATAGTCGGGAGATACGGTAACGTGCGTGACGGTAATAAGGGGGTTGGTATTGGCTTCGATTCGGATGAAGGTGGCCACTACTTCTTTGATGAGTGAAGCAGCTCTATCGTGGCGGTCGAAAGCGGGAGGAGTAAGCATATTTATCTAGTTAGCTAACGATCATTTCAAAGCCCTCGATAATATCACCCGGCGCGATCTCGGTTTTGGAGTCGACTTGCATACCAAACTCAGCTTCGTTTACTTGTTTAACGTCTGATTTCTGTTGTTGAAGGTTTTTGACCACACCACGTCCGACTTCAATATCACGACGAGTAATTAGAACACTTTGTCCCAGTTTGATTAGTCCGTCCTCAATGCGACCACCGAGCACATGGGTGTATTTTTGGGTGCTAAAATGCTTGAGCACTTTGGCGTGTCCAGTGACTACGCGTTCCTCTTTTTTCGGGGTACGGTTTTTAAGCGCCGTGTTGAGCCAGTCAGATAGTTCGTAGATAATTGAGAACGTATCAATCTCTACTCCCCGGAGCGCTGCTAAATCTGTGGCTGCTCTGTCAACTGAGACGTTAAAACCTACGATGATAGCGTCAGGTGTAGCGCTTACGTTACGGACGTCACTTTCGGTAATGTTACCGACTCCGGTATCAATGACTCGCACACTGATACGGTCAGAGACAAAGTGACTGAGTTCATGTTCAATAGCGTCAATTGTGCCCAACATGTCGGCTTTGATCAAAATAGGAATAGTTGGTAGATTGGTTTTCTTGTGGACGATTACCGGTAGCACGTCGGTGCCCGTAATAGCGAGCTCCGCTGCCTTTTTACTATCTACGACATAAAAGCTGCTCCCGGCTTTGGGGATGCTGTTGAAGCCGACGATACCAACTGGTGTCGAGAGCCCGGCCTCTTTTAGTGTTTTGCCGTACGAATCCTCCATGATGCGTACTGGGGCAAATGAATGGCCTGAGACCACAAATTGTCCTGACTTAAGGGTACCGTTTTTTACAATAAGTGTCGCTGTATTGCCGCGCTTAGCATCGAGGTTTCCGTCGGTGATGGTGCCGGTAGCTGACGCACTGGTGTCTCCCGTTAGTTCACCAATATCAGCGGCCAAAATAACGAGGTCGAGGAGTTCCGGAATACCTTGTCCAGTTTTTGCTGAAATGGCTGCCCACGGGATATCTCCACCCATACCTTCGACGTAGATTTCATGTTCAATTAAACTCGACTGGGTGCGGACGATGTCTGCGCCGGGTTTATCAATTTTGTTGATAGCGACAATCATCGGGATGCCGGCCGCTTTGATAGATTCAAGCGCCTCGAGAGTTTGTGGTTTGACACCATCCTCGGCTGAGACAACTAAAATAGCGATGTCGGCGACATCAGCTCCGCGGAGGCGCATTTTCTGGAAAGCAGCGTGCCCAGGGGTGTCGAGAAAGGTGATGGTTTCGCTAGCGCCGTCTTTGGTGGTATGCGGCACCACGTACGCCGAGAGGTGCTGGGTGATGCCCCCGGCTTCACCGTCAACTACGTTACTCTGGCGGATGTAGTCCAAAAGCGTTGATTTACCGTGGTCAATATGACCCATTACCACCACAATTGGTGGGCGTTTGGTGATATTGGAGGCTGCTAGTTTAGTTTTCTTGGCCATGATAATAAATGTCTAAATGAGCCCGGTCGGACTATTGCTAATATAAGTACGCGGAGTATAGCAGACATTTACATATTTTTCACCCTGTGTCATGATTTCACGATGTTCACACTATTTGGCAGAATAAAAGCTATTTCAGATACGTCAGCAACTCTCGGGTTTGGTATGAAGCCTCAGGTGCGCGGCGCCGAGGTAAAAAAGTCTGAGCCGTACTCTCGCTACGGTGAAGATTTTTTTACCGAAGGCAACAAAGCAGATGAGGTTTTAGAACAGTCTCGAGTGTATTTAGATTTTGCGTCAGCTACGCCGGTGTTACCTGAAGTAGCGGCAGCGATGGCGCCGTACCAGTCGGAGATTTTTGGGAATCCGAGCGCGATTCACAGCGAGGGAGTGGCGGCCAGGCTGGCTGTGACTGACGCCCGCGTTCAGGTAGCACGAACCTTGGGTGTACAGCCGTCAGGGATTACGTTTACTAGCGGTGGTACCGAAAGTAATAACCTCGCCATCATGGGTGTAGCCCTCGCCGCCAGGCGGCGTGGGGTGCCCTATGCCGATATGGAAATCATTACGACCGCCATAGAGCATCCGGCCACGCTACGGACAGTCGAGCATTTGGCCTTTGAGGGAGTGACCGTGCACTACGTTCCGGTTAATACTGTAGGCCAAGTTAATCTAAAAGACTTTGCCAGTTTGCTCTCTCCTAAAACAGTCTTGGTTACCGTTGTGTACGTTAATAGTGAAATTGGCACGATCCAAGACCTCGGTGCAATAGCGCGTGTGATTAAAAAACATAATCACGACACAGGTGCGACGACGCTATTGCATACTGACGCCGCCCAAGCACCGTTGTGGTTGCCGTGTGATCTCGCTCGGCATGGCGTGGATTTATTATCACTTGATGCGGGTAAATTCTGCGGACCAAAAGGGGTGGGTGTTTTAGCTCGAGTGAAGGGGATTGAACTGCAGACTATCGCCCATGGTGGAGGGCAAGAGGCGGGACTGCGTCCGGGCACGGAACCGGTGGCGCTCGTTGTTGGTTTAGCGACTGCGCTCACACTAGCGCAAACTCATTGGCAGGCACGATCTGAAAACGTAACGCTGGTTCGAGACTATTTTATCGAACTACTCAGCAAAGCGATTCCATCAGTTATCGTAAACGGTCCGCTCGGACGCGACCGAGTCGCTAATAACGTAAATATTTCTATCCCCGGTCTCGATAGTGAGTTCGCCGTGATTACCCTCGACGTTGCCGGCATAGCCTGCAGCACTAAAAGCGCCTGCAGTAGCGCCGGTGGTGGAGAGAGTACGGTCGTACGGGCCATCTCAGATGATAAAGCGCGGGCTAGTAGTACGCTGCGCTTCACGTTAGCTCCTGTTACCACTCAAGCTGAGATTCGCCAGACTATTGATGTTCTGTTGCAACACGTGAGAGCTACGATTTAGAAATTCTTACCTCCAGTAGGATCCGTCGTTAAATCTAGGGTTTACGTTCCAGAACTTTTGGCTAGGGCAAGGCCAAAAGTTGGAACAAAGTAAAATCATACAACCTTTGGTCTGTACTTAAGATTGGTTGGCTTCGACTGTATTCCTACAAACTCAAGAGTTGTCGTTCCAGAACTTTGCTCTAGGGAGGAGCAAAGTTGGAACAAAGTAAAATCATACAACCTTTCGGTTGTTGTTTTACTTTTTGACACTACCCTCATTTTATTGTAATATAGCGTAACGATAGATACGTACCTTCTGTTATCTACTGATTTTGAAAGAATTGCCGCCTTGGTACGTAGCAGATGTCGTATACTGTAAATAATCACATAACCGCCATGCCAAATTTTCAAAACTTTACGACCAAAGCCAAAGAAGCTATCCGCAAAGCGCATGAACTCGCCATCGAGCGTGGTCAAAACCATGTCAGCCCAGTGCATTTGCTGACCGCCCTGTCGCTACAGGACGAGAGTATGGTGATTTCAGTACTTGATAAGCTCGACATTGATATTATTGCCTTTACTGATTTTTTGCTCGAGGCTCTCGAGGGAGATGAAGTGCAGTCTAATATCTCGCAATCATATCAACTCTATCTGACACCGGAATTAGCCAAATCACTGGAACATTCGGGGCAGCTAGCTGAGCAATTGGGGGATTCTTACGTTGGGGTCGAACATTTGTTTTTGGCGACCCTCGAATACCCGGGACCAGCGAGTGAAATTATGGTGCGGGTAGGTATCGATAAAACACGCGTCATGAATGTCATCAAAGACATTCGTGAACACCGGGTGAGCGACGCCGAGAGCCCAAAAAAATACCGGGCGCTCGCTAAATATACGCGCAACCTCACCAAATTAGCCCAAGACAATAAACTCGACCCCGTCATCGGGCGTGATGTCGAGGTCCAGCGAGTGATTCAAATTTTGTCACGCCGCACCAAAAATAATCCGGTGCTCATCGGTGAAGCAGGCGTTGGTAAAACCGCCATTGCCGAAGGGCTCGCCCAGCAGATTGTTCTCGGTCAAGTACCGCAGTCAATCAAAGGCAAAGAAATCCTCTCGCTTGACCTCGGGCTGCTCGTAGCGGGGACAAAGTTCCGTGGTGAATTCGAAGAGCGTCTCAAGGCCGTTATGAAAGAAGTTGAGAGTTCACAAGGTATGATCATTCTCTTTATTGATGAATTGCACACAATTGTGGGCGCTGGTTCAGCCGAAGGGTCAATGGACGCCAGTAATATGCTCAAACCGGCCTTGGCCCGCGGTGAATTGCGCGTGATTGGAGCGACGACGCTCAAAGAGTACCAGAAACACATTGAACGTGACCCAGCGCTGACCCGCCGTTTTCAGCCAGTCTACGTTAATGAGCCTAGTATCGATGACGCGATAGCTATTTTGCGCGGGATTGCCGAAAAGTACGAGCTGTATCACGGGGTACGAATCACTGACGATGCGATTGTCGCGGCGGTTAATTTGTCATCACGGTACATCACGGATCGTTTCTTGCCTGATAAAGCTGTTGACTTGATCGACGAATCAGCCGCCGCGCTGCGAATTGCTCTAGAGAATAAACCTGAGGAGCTGGTAATTTCTGATCGCTTGATTACTCGTTTGGAGATCGAACGTGAGGCGCTAAAAAAAGAAGTTGGCGCAACAGTAGATGCTAAAAAGAAAATCAAAGACCGACTCAAAGATATCAGTCATGAAATCGGCGAACTAAAAGAAACAACCTCGGCCTTGGAGACAAAATGGAATAACGAAAAAGACGCCCTCGCTGAAATTGGCAAGCTCAAAAAAGAGCTCGAAGAGCTGCGCCAAGAAGCCGATACAGCCGAAGCCGGTGCTGATTTAGCGCGGGCGGCTGAAATCCGCTATGACGCCATCCCGTCAGTCGAGCGTGATCTCGATACCAAAATGAAACGACTCAAGAAACTACAACGTAGTCGCCGTCTCCTCAAAGAAGAAGTGACTGAAGAAGAAATTGCCAATGTCGTATCACGTTGGACAGGGATTCCAGTGTCGCGCATGCTCGAAGCCGAAGCCCAGAAACTAGCCCGAATGGAAGAAGTCCTCAAGGAAAAAGTAGTTGGTCAAGAACACGCTATCGGCTTGGTTGCCAACGCCATCAAGCGTTCTCGTGCCGGGATTGCTGATCCAAATCGTCCGATTGGTTCGTTCCTGTTTCTCGGTCCAACCGGAGTCGGCAAGACTGAATTATCACGGGCCGTGGCTGAATTTATGTTCAATGATCCGGATTCGTTATTGCGAGTGGATATGTCCGAGTTTATGGAAAAGCATTCGGTATCTAAAATCATCGGTTCGCCACCAGGGTATGTGGGTCACGAAGAGGGGGGTAACTTTGCCGAACGCGTACGTCACCGTCCGTACTCGGTGATCTTGCTTGATGAGATTGAAAAAGCGCACCCTGAAGTCTTTAACATTTTGCTTCAGGTACTCGATTCTGGTCATCTCACTGATGCCAAGGGACGAAAAATCAACTTCCGTAACACGGTCATCATCATGACGTCTAATATCGGTGCTGAACACATCGACCGGATGTCCAATTTCGGTTTTGCTACTGATAGAGGAGCCGTCGCTCAGTACAGTCAAGCCAAGGAAAAAGTCCTCGAGAGTCTCAAACATTTCTTTCGACCGGAATTTCTCAATCGACTTGACGAAACAATTATTTTCGACATTTTGTCACCAGAAACTATCCGCAGCATTGTGAGTATTCAAATCAACGAAGTCATGGAGCGGTTACGTCGCAAAGAGATTGCGCTATCGGTCAGTGATGCTGTTCTCGACTATCTCGCCAAAGAAGGCTACGATCCAAAATTTGGTGCGCGCCCACTAAAGCGGGTGATTCAAAGCAAGATCCTGACCCCCGTTGCTACGATGATGGTAGGCGAGGGGATGCTCCGCGGCGGAACCGTTCGCGTAGAAATGAAGAAAGACGAGTTATCGTTTGAAGTAAAAAAACGAGCCCGCGCTGGTACTGGCGTCGGCAAGAAAGTTACGCCAGAAGAAGTGGCTGCAAAAGTATAGTTATTCAAAGAAACACCGTGAGGTGTTTTTATTGTGTACGGATGACAATGAATTGCTTCCTACGTCTATGTTTCTACTTTGCTCGACAGTATCGAGACGTAAAAGAATACTTTATTTTTGTAAAATTTCTCGTAGAATGTTCATATGTCCGAATCTGTAGAAAATACCATCAGTGTGTACCGTAAAGTCGCCGGCATAACGCAGGAAGATTTAGCACAGGCTGTGGGCGTCAGTCGGCAAACCATAATCGCAATGGAAAAAGGGAATTACGCCCCGTCGATTTTGCTGTCGCTAAAAATCGCAGCTTATTTTAAAGTGTCTGTAGAAAAATTATTTAAAATTTCATATGAAAAATAGTATCATCGAATCTTTTGTCGCTGGTTTACTGGTTTTAGTAGCCTTGCTTCTACTAAATCCGCTCCATTTCTGGATGCCTGACATGATGCTTATGGGGATGTTGGCGGCTTTGTTTGTGCTGTTTGCTTTGTTTGCGAGTTTTTTGCTGCGTGAAAAGAGTCTTGATGAGAGAGACGCCCAGCACCGGGCCCTGTCCGGTCGCAATGCCTTTTTGGTTGGATCAGGGTTATTGATTGTGGGTATCGTGGTGCAGGGTTTTGCCCATGCGATTGACTCGTGGTTAGTGTCGGTACTGGTAGTGATGATTTTGGTAAAACTAGGTACCAGATTTTGGAGTGACCGCAATCGGTAATCGCCCAAACGATATACCCACTATTGATGTCAAGTTAGCTTTACTTTTTTACGTACCGTTTGTATACTACAAACATAAGGAACTTATTTGTAGTAATCAAAATTTAAAGCTATGAACAAATTTATGGTTGGTGGGTTGGGTTTAATTGTTGTGGCGCTCGGTGTCTATGGTTTGACCATGAATAATAGTGCTCGTAAGGTCACCCTGGAGCAAGAAGCGACGACTGAAAAATTACAGCTCGAAGAAAAGATGACTATGGAGAAAAAAGCCATGGAGGAAAAAGCCCAAATGGAAAAAGACGCCATGGTCCCAACAGCAGCTGAGGCTGAAGGGTCAATGATGAACAAAGACCCTATGACCAAAGAGCCAACAGAAATGAAAAGTGATGATGGAGCCATGATGAAGAAAGACGAAAGCACTATGATGAAAAAAGACACCGCCATGATGTCTCATGGTTCGTATCAAGTGTATAGTGCCGATAAATTAGCACTCGCAGAGACTGGAGATGTGGTGTTGTTTTTTAAGGCGTCGTGGTGTCCATCGTGTAAAGCAGTTGACGCTAATATCAAAGCCAATCTGACCGTAATTCCAGCAGGGCTCTCTATCTTGGAAGTTGATTACGACACTAGTGCTGCGCTCAAACAAAAGTACGGCGTGACGTACCAGCATACGTTTGTGCAAGTCGACAGCTCGGGTGCACTCATCACCAAATGGAGTGGTTCACCAACGTTGGCTGATATCGTCACTAAGGTAAAATAATTGCACCGTGACCCTGCTTCTCGTATCGTTTCTGTCCGGCATACTCACGGTGTTAGCCCCGTGCATTTTGCCGTTATTGCCGGTCGTGATTGGAGCATCTGCTACCGGACGCAGTCGTTTAACGCCGTATATTGTCGTGGCGTCTTTGGCTGGATCAATCATTCTGTTTACGTTTATCCTCAAAGCCTCGACGGTATTTATTACTGTCCCGGCCTTTGTCTGGACACTGATATCAGGCGGGGTTCTCGTCGGGTTTGGTCTCACCTTAGTATTCCCGAGTCTGTGGGAACGTCTGCCGGGGGTAGCTCGGTTATCCCGTCGTTCGAACCAGGCATTAGGCTCAGGGTACCAAAAGAAAAGCTGGCGGGGTGATGTTGTCGTTGGGGCTGCCTTGGGGCCGATTTTCTCGACCTGCTCGCCGACGTATTTTGTGATTTTGGCGACGGTACTCCCGGCTAGTTTTTGGCTTGGCACGACGTATCTCTTGGCGTACACCGCTGGATTAGCACTCGTGCTATTACTCATTGCGCTGATTGGGGAGCGTTTTACGGCTCGGTTGACCAAACTGTCTGATTCGCGCGGTATCTTTAAACGTGTGATTGGTGCACTCTTTATCTTGCTTGGTCTGATGATTATTTTTGGTCTCGAAAAGAAATTTGAAACGAGCTTGATCGAAGGTGGGTACTTTGATGTGACACAGTTAGAAAATAAGCTGCTAAAAAAAGTTCCCGAATCAGAAATTAGGGAAGAGGCAGTAGAGCCGGCAGCGGTACCATTGGGAGTAGATCAGGTTGAGAGCGCATCAGCTACTGACGGGACGACGACCGCACCCGTATCCTGTAGTGCCAGTTCTACCGACACCTACTGCACCACTACCAAAGCAAAAAATGTTACGACGCCAGATACTCCAGTCGTAGCGGTGCCGGCTCAACCGGTGGTCCCACAGACGGTGTCTGCCCCCGAAACCGTGACCACAAAACCATTTGTCGAGATTGTTAATCCGGCTGGATTTGTAAACACTGATGGAGTCCCCATTACCATCGGTCAGTATATTGGGAAAAAAGTCATTCTCGTTAATATCATGACCTATTCGTGTAGTAACTGCCAAGCCACCTTCCCGTATGTTAATAGTTGGTATGAAAAATACGCGGACGACGGCTTACTGGTGATTGGTATTCACACTCCCGAATTTGCCTTTGAAAAAGATATCAAAAATGTGACCACTGCGATGCAGAAATTCGGCATTACGTATCCGGTAGTCCTTGATAATGAGTATGCCACTTGGAACGCCTACGCTAATCGCTACTGGCCACATAAATATCTCATTGATATTAATGGTCGCATCGTCTATGACCATATTGGAGAAGGAGCGTATGCCGAAACCGAACAGCAGATTCGCAAAGCGCTCGCCGAGCGCACCGAAGTGTTATCGCTTTGATGATTCGGTGAAGTGTGCGGTAGCTGCGTTCCAAATTTCTGGTTGGTTGTGTCGAACTTTCATCCAGTACCACCATTCGGCGCCCCAGAAATAGTACCCACCGAGTCCGGCTTGCTTGGCAAACTCGATATTCTCCTTGAATAATTCGGGATTCATCGAGAGCGCTTGTTCAGCCAGACTTGCTTCTGCTAGCCCATCTGAAGCCCAGGGTTCTGCCTGCAGCTCGATACTGATGACTGGTTTTTGGTAATAGGTTTCGATAAACGCTGCTTTGGCGGAATAAAATTGAGGCGCGAGGAAGGTGTATGGATTGAGGCCAAAGGTCTTTTCGGTGGCGTCCCAACTACTGCGGTACATCGTGACACCAACAATATCTGCAATTTGCGCTACCTCGGTCCAGGTCGAGAGTTCACCAGAATCCGAGATAATAATTTTACGATCAGGATCAAGGGCCCGCACGGCGGACACTTCTTTTACAAGGAGGCTGGTGCCATACTCGTAATACCAGTCGGGACACGTCCCAAACTGGAGCAGTGGTTCGTTTTCGATTTGCCAATTGGCGATTGCTTCCGAATCTTGGTAACGTCCAACGAGGGTACTGATGTAGCGTATAATTTCATCCTCACGTTCGCTTGCAGGTACTCCACGAAACCAATCCGGGGTGTGACACTCCGGCCAGCGTCCGGTTTTCATACCAATCACTAAAATCAGCTTGACGTCGTTTTCCTCGGCTAATTGTACCTGTCGGTCAAGCGCCGTAAAATCAAATTGATGGTGTGTTTTTTCGGTCGCGTTCCAGTTGACGTGAATTTTGATGTGTTTTGCGCCGAGATCTTTGATAATTGCGGTGTAGGTTTCAACTGGGTCGAGCCCCAGGTACGTCGCCTGACTATCAGAGAAATTAACCCCCCAGACCGTTTCTTCGTCTGCAAGGAGGGTAGGGGACCAGAGCGAAAGTGAGATCATAGCTATAACAGCCGCCGCCACAAAAAAGCCCAGTATATGGAATATTTTCTTGCGTAGATGCTCTGTAATAAATGTCATAGGTAAAGAGAATAATTGCGGCAACAAAAATCACCACCAAAAAATCCCGGACGGGATCATAGGTAGTAACAAGACGTGCGCGAAAAACGAAGTGAATACAAAGTCCGCTACAGTCACTGTCCTAAGACAGAAAGGAGCTGTAAGTGGCCACATTATAACACTATAAAATTGGTTTTGTCAAGGGATTGCGCCGAGATGAAGTTAGTCCGACAATTATGTTTGATAGGGAATAGAAAAAGCCGCCCACCAGAAGTAAAAAGTGTCCAGTGGACTAACTTTTCTTCTGGTGGGCGACCCTTGTCACTATTCGCCGGGATGGTTCCAGTCGAAGAACACCCGACCTTCGCGCTCGGTGATGTCCCCGTCGAGTTCACCGATATCGGTACCCGGATAAAGCGACCGGATGGTCACTTTCGGCTCACCACGCTGGTCGCACAGTTCGTAGATGACGGTAACGTCACGTGTCAGCGGGGCGAGACGGTCCTTCAGATCCTTGCGAATCCTCAGCGCCGTACTCGACTTGTTAGGTGCAAAAACTTCCAGCTCATCTTTGAGACATTTGTGCCGTCTAAGCGTGCTTTCCCACCCCACTTCAATAGCCATTTGGAAGGTGACACTGCAGACCCCGAAGTCTTTCTCATTCCACTGTGTCCAGATATCATCCACGAACATGTTGCAAAAAGTGCCAAGGAACATGTCCTCGACAGACTTCCATAACTTGAAGTTGCCAGCGAGCTTCAGCCCATGTCCGCGGAAGCAGGTGGTTTGCAAGCGCTCCTCGGTCTTAACTTCGCAAACAAGCAATAGGCTGACAGGGTTTGCGGTTTGTGATTTGATAATTAGGTGCATTAGTTCCTCCAAGAACTTTGATCTTAATTAAGATAAATACACCATTTCTAGTCTATTGTCAAGTTTTGTGCGCCGGGATGGGATTGGTTAGACGACTTAGTATGGCTTAGGAAATAGAAAAGCCGTCCTCCAGATGGCTTTTCCATAAGAGAGACGGCGTTTATGTTTAGTTGAATGAACTTGGCGGGTCAATGAGTTCGATTGTTACAAATCGCCCGAGTCCATCCCTGAGTGCGTCATATTCGTGGCCGATTTCGATTTGCTCCCACAGTGGTCGGGGGAGCGTTCGTACAAAAGTCGAACCATTGTCACCGAACCCATACGTGATGGTGAAGGTTGTGTCCGGCTCACTTTTAGCGCGAAGAGTAGGGCTTGATCTAAAAACGGGAAACTCTGGATTTTGCCCCACCCCACGGGCAGTTTGTGGAGTTATGTCATGCCACTCGTCAACAGTCCAAGAGTAGACGATATTGTAGCGGTCAACTTCACCCACTTTTTTGGTCAAATAGCAATCGTAGGTTTCTGTTCCAGTTTCAACAGTTGTAGTGCCGTCACCGTTATCTCTTGAGTCAGTATACGGTTTTGAACAACCATCCGTGGTCCAGACTTCTGCAGTCACATCTTGTGTCTGACTGAATACCCGCATTTGATTTTGATGGTATGCATTAGACGGGTAAACGAAAGAACTACCCTCTGCTACCGTCCGCGAATCATCTTGTGGGCCGTACTGTTCACGCGAGAGTGAATAAGTCCACTCCGCATGAAGTGCCGTGACGGCGGTCAGGTGCCGTTCTTGAGACTTTGCAAAGAGCCAATATCCGCCGATTAGCAGTCCTATGACTATGGCAATAATGACTGCAATCAGTTGCCATCTAACAGCACCTGAAAGAGAGGACGTAACCGGAAGTGATCGTTGTTCCTCGATGTATCGAGGTGTGTCAATTTGAGAGTTTGTTTCCAGCCCTGGTACCAGAGAAGTTTTAGGAACTTCATTTCCGCTTGCGTTTACTGTGCCTTCGAGAACGTGACGATTACGCCAGGCATCATCCGACGCAGCGGTAAATTCGGTGACTTGCTTTTCGAATTTTGGATCAAGTGCTTTTCCACAGTTACGGCAGGAAAAGCGTTTCTTGTTGTCAGTACCGCAGGCATCACACATGCAGTCGACACCTTTAAATTCATACTCGGGACCGACTTCTGTTGCGGTCTCGTACTCTTCTTCTTTGCGGTCGTCGAGCTCTTTGGCCGAGCCACATCTTGGGCATTGTTTGCACCAATAAGCATTCATGCCTTTGCGACCGCAGCTACTGCAGTTCCAGGCTTTGTAGTACGTCGTGCTGGAATCTGCAGTTTTTGACATCGCTGTCTCCTTGTGTTTTGGGGAACTAACTGGTCGGGCTGACCAGTTTCAGTAAATACTTTAACATTAAAATTACTTTTGTCAACTTTTAAAGCGCCGGGATGGGGTTGGTGAGAAGTGACCAAATGTCACTTCGCAAGAGGTTACCAGCTCTTTTGTAAAAAGAGCGATAACCTGTACTGAACATGTAATGTTCGACAACTTTGTGCGGGGTAGGGAACGAAAAGGGCTGGCTTTATGTGGTTAATCCTGTGAAAGATATTTACATATCTGTTGCGTTTATGCTCCTTTTTTTACACCTTTGATAGGTAATAGTGCGTAAAATGTTGTGCCTTTGTTTTCTTTTGATTCAAACCATAATTTCCCTCCTGACTGCTCGATGATTGACTTTGCTATATATAAACCCAAACCAGTTCCTTCCGTATCTTTCCCAATCACATTGTCTGCACGGAATAGTTTTGTGAATATTCTATCTTGCTGATTATCTGGTATGCCGTACCCAGTATCAGATATTTTAAATACAACGTTACTTGCATCCGCTAAGGAAAAGGAAATGGCAATAGTGCCACCGTTGGGGGTATATTTTATCGCGTTTGATAAAAGGTTTTGAATAACCATACGCAATAGTTTGGGATCAGCCTGTATCTGTGGCAAATTTTTCTCAAAAGTACAGGTATGCATTATTTTCTTCTCATCAATCTTGTTTTTCTGTTCATCGATGACACCACGAGTGAGAGGAATTATGTCGGTTAGTTGTGATTCACCTAAAAATGTACCTAATTCAATACGAGAAACATCGAGAAGGGTATTTACCAAGTCGACCATTCGCTGGTTACCTTTGTAGATTTCTTCGAGGTAGGTTTTTTGTTCAGCACTTAGCTCACCGACGTCACCAGCGAGTAGCATCTCGCTGTACCAATTGACGGTGGAGAGTGGTGTACGCAATTGGTGGGAAGCAAGCGAAACGAATTCTGTCTTTGCTTTGTCGATTTGTTTTTCTTTAGTGATGTCCCGGAAAACCTCAATTGTTCCCACTGTCTTACCGTCAATAATGACAGGGCTGACTATATTTGCGATAGGAAATTTTGTTTTGTCTTTTCGTACATAATTATAGGTGTGGCCAGTAGTAGTAGTAGTAGTAGTAGGTATTCCTGTTATTAACGTTGTTCTCACGGGATGTTCTTTATCCGGAATAAGATTTCCTTTCTCGTCTATTATTGGGAGTATATCAAGGAGTGCTCTACCCACCAAATTTTCAGAGTGCCAACCGAGCATTGTCTGGGCGGATTGATTTATAAGAATTATTTTACCATCCAAATTAGTACCAATAACACCATCGCCG
>JAYTKW010000044.1:0-4456 GCA_043729945.1 Candidatus Kaiserbacteria bacterium
TTTAGCTGTCGCGTACCCCAACGCCATTGTGTATCTCGGTCGTGAACTGACTAAACTGTACGAAGAAATGTTGGTTGGTACACCGGCTGAAGTTTTGGCGATTTTGGAGAAAAACACTGTTAAACAGAAAGGGGAATTCGTGGTGATTCTTACGTTGAGTTAATAGGCGATTTGGAGTTGTATCTCAATTTGGATCTGACGTTCTACTGATTCTGCCTAGGAATGGCAGAATCAAGAACAAAGCAAAATCATACTCGCTTCCGGACTAGCTTCGGTTGAGTTTATTCAAAATCAAGAGTTGTCGTTCCAGAACTTTGTCCTAGGGAGGGACAAAGTTGGAACAAAGCAAAATCATACTCGCTTCCGCTCGGTGTTTTGCTTTTTGTCTCTAGCACTTTAGTAGGGTATACTAGCCCTTAATGACTAAAGGCACTTTTGTTTTTATATTAGGATTCGGATTGGTATTACTGCCGTACCTGGGACTGCCGAGCGATTGGAAACACTATATCTATGTTGGTGTGGGAGTGATTTTGCTGGTGGTTGGGTATTCACTGAGGCGCGCCAAATATCTGTTTGATACTGATCGAGGCAATGGCGAGCGGGGCGGCGAGACTTTTGTTGAGACCACGCAAAGTATGTTTGGTGATACCAGGGGGGAATAGTCCAGTCCTGTAAAGGCTGGATAAATCAGCTTTTTGCCTGCTTGGGTACGGTATTATTGAAGTATGTACAACGAAGAGCCACACGCTCGGCGCTTTTATGCGGTCAGTTATGATGAAGATGAACCCACGGTTACGCTCGGGGCTTTTATTCCGCCGGTGCGGCGCAAGCGTGCTACCCCGACGTCATTTCATCCGAGCAACGTAGCGCCGGGGGAAATCAACGGGGTACGAAGCCCGTACATTTTATCGGTTCGGGTGATTACGATGTTGTCGGTAGTGCTCTTTTGTTTATTTGCGGGGCACTTTGCTACGCCATATGTGCAGGTGGCGGGGGCGACACTCTCGGCCCAGATTTGGGCGGGGGTGGGGAGTGAGGCGCCGGTACCGGTGATTATCGAAAATCCATACACCGCAAGCCAGCAACCACTCAACTACGGGGTGCAGGTGGCTCTGACAGAACCAAATTTTTTTACTGAAACAAGAAATGCCTTTATTGAAAATAATAAAACCTTTGTGGAGGTGGATCTCATTACCATGGAGTTACGCTATTTTGACCAGGGCGTATTACGTGAGCAAGTACCCATATTCGCTAAAGGAGAGAAAGGCTCCTGGTGGGAGACCCCTGCCGGGCTGTACGCAGTCAAAAGTAAAAAACTGAAACAGTTCTCGACCTTTGGTCAGGTGACTACGCCCTGGGCGATTACGTTCCAAGGAAATTTTTCCATCCACGGCTGGCCGCAACTAGTAGATGGTGAAACGGTCCCGGCTGATTTTACGAGTGGGTGCATCAGACTCAGTGACGCTGATGCCGAGAAAATATATAATCTGGTTACGCCGCAAACGCCAATCCTTATCCATGAAGTTCCCACCACGGCAGATAATTTTGTCTACGAACCAAAAATTCCTGAACTCGATACCCCGCACTATTTGATTGCGGATGTAGAGAGCAGTACGGTCCTCGCCAGTAGCGACCTCTCCGCATCGGTCCCAATTGCATCCCTCACTAAGTTGATGACGGCCCTGATTGCGGCCGAATACATTAATCTCGATTCGTCGGTGGCAGTAACTGAAACCACCTTTGTCCAGACAGTTGTCCCGCGCCTCGAAGACCGGAATAAGGTTTCGATGTATAGCTTGCTCCAGCTCTTGCTCGTTGAATCATCAAATGAAGCAGCTGGGGTGATCGCCGATCAAATTGGTCAAGCGAAATTTATCGGGTACATGAACGACAAAGCGGCGTCCTTGGGATTAAAAAATACCCATTTTGCCGACCCGTCGGGACTAAGTTCAGCCAACACCTCAAGTCTGCGCGACCTGCTTAGTCTCACCCAGTATATCTACAATAACCGCCGGTTTATTATTGAGTTAACTGCCAATCAAGATTTACCCAATGCGTATGTAAACGGTGAATTTGGGACGTTGCAAAATTTTAATAAAATTAAAGACGAAACTAATTTTATCGGTGGCAAGGTCGGCGAGACCACCGCCGCCGGACAGACCTCGATTTCGCTCCACAAACTGCGGGTCAAAGGGGCGGATCGAATTATCGGTATAATCCTCCTCAATTCCGATAGTCGCAACGCTGATGTGAAAGAGTTATTAGGCTACGCGCAGGCTCGTTTTGGGTCGTAAGTTTGCTATACTGTCCCTATTGCGTATGTCCCAATTTGATCCAGAAAAAATTACCTTCTTTGCTAAAACCGACGCCCGGGGTAAACACGTGACGTTTGGTATCAAAGCCAAAGACCGGCAGCGTCACATGTACGTGGTCGGAAAGACCGGAATGGGTAAGTCGACCCTCCTCGAGAACATGGCCGTCCAAGACATCCAAAACGGGGAAGGGATGGCCTTTATCGACCCCCACGGTTCAGCCGCCGAAACATTGCTCGAGTACGTCCCTGAACACCGGGTGAATGATGTAGTGTATTTTGCCCCGTTTGATCTTGATCATCCTATTTCATTCAATGTGATGGAGGATGTGGGCGCGGACAAGCGTCATCTCGTCGTGTCGGGACTGATGTCTACCTTCAAGAAAATTTGGGTCGACGCCTGGAGTGCCCGGATGGAGTATATCCTCACCAATGCCTTACTAGTCCTCATCGAGTATCCGGACACGACGCTCTTGTCAGTTAATCGTCTCTTTAACGACAAACCCTTTCGGCTCAAGGTAGTTGAAGCCTGTACCGACGCAGCGGTCAAATCATTTTGGGTTGATGAATTCGCTAACTACACCGAACGCTTCGCCGCCGAAGCCCTGCCTGCTATCCAAAATAAAATTGGCCAGTTCACCGGCAACCCACTCATTCGTAACATCATCGGCCAGCCGCATTCGAGTTTTGACTTCCGGAAAATGATGGACGAGAAAAAGATTGTCATCATGAACCTCTCCAAAGGGCTGATTGGCGAGACCAATGCCAACCTCCTGGGGTCTATGCTTACCACCCGTATTTACCTGGCCGCCATGAGTCGGGCGGACCTGCAGGTGGCTGAGATGAAAAAGATGCCGAACTTTTATTTCTACGTGGATGAATTCCAATCGTTTGCCAACGCCACTTTTGCGAACATTTTATCCGAGGCGCGTAAGTACCACCTCAACCTTATCATCGCCCACCAGTACATTGAACAGATGGAGGAGGAAGTGCGTGACGCCGTGTTCGGGAACGTCGGTACGACGGTGGCATTTCGGGTAGGTCCCTTTGACGCCGAAACTTTGGAAACGGTATTCACGCCGCGCTTTTTAGCTGCTGATTTGGTGAACCTGGGGTTTGCGCAAATTTACCTAACGCTGATGATTGACGGTATCGGCTCGCAGCCGTTTTCGGCTGTCACTCTCGAACCAATTGCCTTGCCGTCGGTGTCATGCAAGAACATGGTGATAGCCGCCAGTCGCAAAAACTATACGCGCCCCCGAATAGAGGTAGAGAAAATCGTATTTGATCTACACACCCCGGTCAAAGAAGAGCGTAAACCCGCCACGCCCAAACCGGTAGTAAAATCAGCCACTGTCGGATCAGATGAGAAGAGGTCAGCGTTAGCGGTAGCAGCAACGCGACCTGTTTCAAATGCGCCAGCCTCAAGTGTGGCTCCAAAGCCAGTCGCGCCTAGTCCGCAACCAAACCAGTCAATACATACGCAACCAACATCGGCTCCCAAACCATTAGCGCCAGTAGCATATACCGGATCAAATGCTGCTGTTCAGCCAAGCCGTCCGGCCGCTCCGGCCGTTTCGGCTCCGGTAAAATCAAATTCGGTTCGGCCAAGCAGCAGTGATCAAGGTCGAACCCAAACCCAAACCCAAACCCAAACACCAGCCCGCACAACGGGGAAGACAGCGACGACCTCGGTCGACGATTTACGGAGCATCCTAGCGCGTATCGCGAAAGTCTCCACTGAACTCGAAAAACCAAAACACCCACAGAAAGAAGCCGGAGCTATCGCCACGACTACTCCCGCCTCTACTCCACCCTCTGTTTCAGCCATTTCGCCCCTCCAGGCCGCTTTATCAGCCCTGGAGGCCGTAGACAGCTCGGCCCCGCGAACACTACCCCCGCGACCAGTTTCAGTCGCTACGTTGCCGACGCTGTCGGCCGCAGATAGGTCAGCTGCCGAAAATTTGGCCGCTCAGACCGAAGCCGCCTTTGCCCAACTCGATACCACCCCACCCGTTGTACCACAACCCCCAGCTGCGCCTCATACCGCCGACACCTCTGACACCCCATCCCCATTTACCCCCACCACCATCAGCCGCCCAACTCTAATTCCAGATCAAATTTTAACTTCAGATTCTGATCAAG
>JAYTKW010000045.1:0-12674 GCA_043729945.1 Candidatus Kaiserbacteria bacterium
TAAAAAGCCAGCTTTGCTGGTTTTTAATTTTGTCCCAGGGCTTTGATGAGGTTGCCAGCTACTTTGTAAAAGTAGCGACAACCTGTACCGAACATGTAAGCAGAGCTTTCTTTCTCTGCATTCGCATCATAGATTTAAGTAAACTTTAACCCAGATACTCATTTGTGAAAGTAATGTTCGAAGCCCGCCTTACAGACACTGTCCACTCATTGGGTATTTTTTCAAAATCCCTCAATGAGTCTTGCGCAAGCTAGACGCTTGCTCACCTTGTCTCGTACTCAAAATAAATCACTTATTGATTACTTAGTGAAAAAAACATGAAGGCAAACAGCGGCGGGCTTTGACCGTCGCTGTTTGCTATACTATATGTATGAATATACAAACATTTTTAACGTTGTACGTAATCAGTGTACCGGTGTTTTTTGTGATTGATATGGTTTGGTTGGGGTTGGTGGCGAGTAATTTTTACAAATCACAGCTTGGTCATTTGATGGGAGACATCAACTGGACAGCGGCGATTATTTTCTACCTGGTGTTTTTGGTGGGGTTGACGTACTTTGCTATCTATCCGGCAGCGATGAAAGGTTCGGTTGTGACCGCACTCACGTTTGGAGCATTCTTTGGGTTTTTTACTTACGCTACCTACGATTTAACCAATCTCGCCACGCTGCGTGATTGGTCACTATCAGTTTCGATTGTCGACATGATTTGGGGTACAGTACTCGGTGGATCGGTAGCAGCAATGACAGTTTATGTCTATTCGTTCCTCAACTAAATGGTACGTCGGTGGTCTGGGGCTGCTGCTACTAGTTTCGTATGGCGGTTTTATTATGAAAAATTATCAACCTGGACAAATTGATGTAGAACCAAACAGTCAACTTACAGTGGGTGAGTTTTCCAATCTGATACCTTTTACTTTGGGTCGGGTTTCACTATTAGGCTCAATCGCTGATACTGACGCAGAACGTCAGCTGGGTTTATCAAACACTACTGAAATTCCGGTAGGCGTAGCCAAAGTATTTATTTTTGATACTAGTGCAGCCTGGGGTTTTTGGATGAAGGATATGAACTACCCGATTGATATATTTTGGCTAGATGAAAACGGTCGAGTAATCCATATTGCTGAAAATATATCCCCCGATACCTATCCCACATCATTTGCACCACCTGAACCCGCTTTGTACGTGATTGAAACCAAAGCTGGCTTTGCGTCAGAGAATAATATCCAAGTAGAGGAGGTAGCGGGAATGACACAGATACTGATGGGGCGTTAACTAAAAACCATTTTACTACTTGTGTTAGATCTGCTGTCATCATACAATTCTTGTATGAGTAAAAAAGTCGTTGTTACCACAATCAGTTCAACATATTTCATACGAAACCTAAAGAAAGTTCGCGAGGGAATTGATCGTGGTGAAGAATTTATCGTCACTACTAGAGGCGTTCCTTCCTGTAGGATTACTCCGTAAGTAGAAATTTACCGGCAAAAAACTTGCAATTTTAATTAAACGTGCCATAATACTGACCAGTTCTTTAATGCCACAAAGACAAGCATGCACCTTCATGTAATGGGTCATGAACCCAAAGGAGAGACAAATGCCTGTAGAAGTAAAACGTCGTTTGAGTAAGGTCACCACCTTCCCGATTCCTGGGGCTAGTCGGAATCTGAACGATTTCTATCGCTACAACAGTGGCGTCTGGTGTTCTCCGAATTTCTATAAATTCATCCTGCCTGGGATGTCGCACGGTTTGGTCATAACTCTCGATACCAAATGGGCGTCAGCAAATTTGGATGAACCGGCGAGCGATGATGAAATCGACAACGATCTGCCACAAGATGGCGTCTTTCGGCAACGAGATCTATTCCTTGGTCATTTGGCTACGCTGACGTCGGCCCAGCCTAAGGGTGGGAAAGGTCGTTTGTTGACAAAAAACTACATGGCAAATATCTTCCATGTGGAATTTGATACTGAAGTACCGTTTGCGGTGTGCGTCTACTGGGATCCGGCTGGCGCTCGGTGGCGTTTCTACGCCATTCCGCGTGCTTCGTATCGGTGGCATGCTGGCTTTCAGGCTTTTGGCAACTGCCCCTAAGAACCTTTGTTTTTGGTCACTTTGAAACTGTGACCCTTGGCCCCTTGGAAATTTTCGGGGGGCTTTTGTTTGCTATACTATTGTATGAAATGTGTATCTTGTTACGATTACGGTTGTGGCAGTACGTTTTGCTGGAATCTTTTTACCAGAGCTCAGTTGGCTACGGTTGGCTGAGGTGCGTTTAAGATACAGGTATAAAATATATAGCAGTTGGTGGCTTCATCTGGTGGACTTGTAAGTCCCGTATAAAATTCAGTCAAAAGCATTGTGCTAGCGCCAATTCAATTGGCAGTGCTATGGATGGGTGAGGTTTACCTTTGGGTAATCTCACTTCGCAATTACTCGTTAATGTATACATGAACGAGTTTGATCAATGGTTGAAACGAGAGCTTAGAATAAAACTCTACATTCGCTACGCTGATGATTTTGTCATTATCAGTCGAGACAGAAATGCGCTGTTAAAAACACTATCATATATGATAGTGTTTTTACGGGATTCTTTAGCTTTAACTTTACACCCAGACAAAGTTTCCCTGACTACATTTGCATCAGGAGTAGATTTTTTAGGGTGGGTACATTTTCCTCATGTTAGGGTGTTGCGGACGGTAACTAAGCGGCGGATGTGGAGGAACTGTAATGGACTGCCTGAAGACTCTTCAATCGTTCAATCGTACCGAGGATTGTTAGTACACGGAGACACGTTCGGATTGCTTCAGCTTCGATCGTCGTAATGTCCAGTGTGATCTAGTCCAAATGACGGTCATCCGATGACCGTCATTTGGACGGTGGATTTTTATGGGAATAATGGTATAATACTGGGGCATGGTAATCGCCTTTGTCCGCAAGGATGAGGGAGGAAAGTCCGGACACATCCGTAGTGACGTAAGTTGCTAAGGAGCCAGGTAGCGGGTAACGCCCGTCTGTGGTGGGCCCGAAATGGTCTGCCGCACGAGATGCGAGCAGAGACGCCCGAAGCGAAAGTGACGGGATTCCTGGGGTTTCCTCAGGAATAGCCTTGTTGGTAACAATAGGGGTGAAACGGCTAAATTCTTACCCGTGTGCAAGGCCGCGCTGTCCTGGGCAGTGTATGTAAACTATTATGTACAGTGCCCGGGACAGAGAGCCGCATGAGGTGATTGGTAACAATCATCCTAGGTATATGATTATCCGAAAGTGGCAACATTTTCGACAGAATCCGGCTTATATGCACAAAACACACGATTCCTTTTGGGTCGTGTTTTTTGCTGTGATATACTATGAGGATATTACTCGTTTTATGTGTACCCTGTATGGAACCAAATTCTTTTGTGCCTAGATTACCGCTAAAAACCGACATGATGAGCCGTACATTGGGCTCGCTTGCTCGGATTCTGCTTGTGGTGGGGGTTGGAGTTAGTCCGCTCTTGTTTATTCCGGGGGCGCCGGCGTTACTTGGGGCTAGCAAAGTTTTTTTCATGTTAGCGGTGCTCCTCGCTGCCAGCGTGGCACTAAGTTTATCTATTTTACGTAGTGGATCAGTGACTTGGCGGATGTCGCCACTCTTGCTCGCGTGGTGGGGGGTTTGTGTGGCAGCTATTTTGTCAGCCGTACTCTCGCCTGCGCTGCAATCTTCATTTTTTGGCGACATCCTCGAAATTCATACGGTCGGTTTCCTCGCTATTATGGGGTTGTTAATGACGATGATGGTTTCGCTCGGCAGATCAAAGCGTAGTGTGGTGTATCTCTACGGTTCCTTGGTAGGAAGTGCCGTGCTCTTGGCAGTACTACAAATTGCCCGGTTGGTGTTTGGGAGCAGTTTCCTGTCGCTTGGTTTCATGAATAATGGAGCAGCCAACGTGGTAGGGTCATTTAATGATCTGGGGTTATTTTTCGCAGTAGTGGTGCTCGTGGTGTTGGTGACAGTCGTGCAATTGGTGTTGCCAAAGTGGGGAATGGCAGTAACTTTTTTCTTGACGCTTACGGCGCTCTTGATACTAATGTTAGTTAATTTCTTTGCGGTGTGGTTGATACTCGCTCTCTTTAGTTTGATGTTACTGATGTACAGTTTAACCAAAGACCGTTTTGGCGTTAATCCTGACAGCGTGCAAGTGGCACATACTAGGGCTGGTCTCTTCTCAACCGGTTTGATTGCGTTGGTGTTTGTGGTATCAGCGGTGTTTTTGATTGGTGGCAGTGCAATTGGGGCGAGTTTGTCTCGAGTGACTGGGGTGAGTTATTTGGAAATTAGACCATCAGTTGGCGCTACCCTCGATATTATGCGTCAGGTGTATAGCGAAAACGCTTTTACCGGCGCTGGCCCCAACCGATTTGCTGATTCGTGGCAACAGTACAAAGATGGCTCAATTGCCGAAACAATTTTCTGGAACACCCCTTTTAATGCAGGTAGTGGCTATGTACCAACCTGGTTTGTAACGACTGGTCTCTTTGGTGGTATTGCTTGGATCTTGTTTTTAGGTTTGTTTTTCTATAGCGGTTTCATTATGTTGCTCCGCGGTCAAACCAGTGATTTGTTCTGGTATTTTACCGGAACCCTCTCGTTTGTGACGGCGGCATTCATCTGGATCATGTCTGTTATCTATGTGCCTGGACCAACTATTTTGATTTTAGGGGCAGCGAGTACGGGGGTGATGATTGCTGCCTACCAGGCGCTTCGCCCTGCTCGCATCAAGACATTTAATCTACTGACTACGGCCCGGACTGGTTTTGTGTTAATCATTTGCGTGATGGTCGTCATTATCAGCAGTATCGTCGTGGGGTATGGTGCGGTCAGGCAGTTTGCCGCAGCCTATGGTTTTGTCACTGCCACTAACAATTTGCCTCAAGACAATACACAGATTGCCGTAGTAACTGATAGGCTCTTGAAATCATACGGCTTATACCCAAGCGATACCTATTCGCGCGAAATTGCGCTCTATCAATTATTTAATCTCAACAATTTGTTGTCGTTGCCAGAGGCTACTCCTGCTGATCAGCAAGAATTCCAAAAGGCTATTACCGCCGCAATTGGTGCCGGTACCACCGCCGTACAAAAGAAATCCGGTGACGCTCAGAACTGGCGAGTCCTCGGCGATACCTATGCTGTTTTGGCGGCTGTTAATATTGAAGGCGCCTCTGCCAGGGCGAACGAAGCCTACGCTCAGGCCGAAGTCCGTGATCCAAAAAATCCCTATTATGTACTCCAGAAAGCCGTAATGGCTTTTCGGGCAAAAGATTTCGCCGAAGCGAGGCGGCTGGCGACATTGTCACTACGGGTTAAATCAAATTATACTGACGCTCTATTCCTATTGTCCCAGATTGATATTGCGACGGGGGATGTTAAAAAGGCCATTACTTCTACGCAATCACTGATTTCGCTCGAGTCAACTAACCCAGGACGGTACTACCAGCTTGGTGTGTTAGAAACGGCTGACGGCAATAGGCCAGCTGCTATCGCCGCTTTTACCGCTGCAGTTACGCTCGACCAAAATTACGCCAACGCTCGTTATCTCCGAGCCCTGCAGTACTTGGCTGACGGCAACAAGGCCCTGGCTCTCTCGGAACTGAAAATTGTTCGTGATTTAAATCCTGACAACACCTCAGTTAGTGACCTCATGAGCAAGATTGAAAAGGGTGAAGTGACGGCCAGCACTTTGAATCAGCCGAATCCAATTTCTGAACCAGCGACTGTCACTACCGAAAATGATGCCGCTACGGCTGACACAGCACCAGATACTGATTTACTCAAGCCTGTAAACACCACCAAAGCCAAAGAGGCGGCGACAAAGGCAGAGACCGAGGCAGAAACAGTCAATAAAGCTAAAGCAACAACTACAAAAACTGTCAACTAGACGTTTCCACACTTATGGTTACGCGTGTGCTGAATTTATTTTACCGAGAAATACGTGGCCTCCACCAGGCAGCGTATGTCTTGGCCTTGTTCGCGTTAGCCTCGCAAATTCTGGCTATTGTTCGTGATCGGATGTTAGCACACCAATTTGGTGCTGGTCCCGAGCTCGATATGTATTACGCAGCGTTTCGGATACCAGATCTGCTCTTTGTGTTATTTGCATCAGTGCTCTCGGTCTACGTACTGTTACCATTTGTCACTCGTGCCCAAAACGAGAGTGCCGATGCTGCCCGCGAAATCCTCAGTCAAATGTTCACGTTTTTTCTGTGGTCGTACAGCGCCATTGCACTCGTCGTGTGGCTCGCCGCTCCAGTGCTCGCACCGTGGCTATTTCCAGGCTTTACGCCTGAGAGGATCGAACAGGTCGTGCTCTTGTTACGAATTCTATTGCTGCAGCCACTCCTGCTCGGGTTGTCTAGTTTACTTGGAGTCGTGACGCAGCTGCAACATCGGTTTGTTATTTACGCCTTGTCTCCAGTCTTGTATAACGTCGGCATCATTATTGGGGCGATATTTTTCTATCCGTATTTTGGTCTAACTGGACTGGTCTATGGAGTTGTATTGGGGGCGTTCCTTCATGTACTGATTCAGTGGCCGCTTGTCAGGCAGAGCTCGCTCTCATTTGGTTTCAAAAAAACCGTTAATTGGCGAATGTTACGAGAAATATCCCTGGTAGCAATTCCGCGGGCAATTACTTTGTCACTGGGACAGCTACATCTGCTGGTACTGGTTTCACTCGCCAGCACTATGGCCGCTGGCTCTGTTGCGGTACTACAATTTGCCTATAATTTGCAGTCAGTCCCATTGGCTATTATTGGTATGAGTTATTCAGTAGCGGCTTTTCCGACTCTCGCTGAACTATTGGCCCACGAAAAAAGACAAGAATTCAATGCGTATGTTCTCACCGCTTTGCGGCATATCATTTTTTGGACATTTCCGGTGGTGGCGTTGGTGGTGGTGCTCCGGGCGCAAATTGTTCGGGTGCTCTTGGGGAGTGGTTCGTTTGATTGGGCAGACACACGGCTGACAGCGGCTACTCTGGGGGTATTTGTAGTGTCTTTGGCGGCACAATCAATACTCCTGTTGTTGGTGCGCGCATTTTACGCCGGCGGACGGACGCGATTACCGCTTTTTCTCACGCTTTTCGGTTCTTTAGTCGGGTCAGTGGCAGCGTATGGTTTGTACACACTCTTCAACTACTCGCCCATGATGCAGCATTTTTTCACAGACCTGTTTAGGCTCGGTGGTGTGTCTGGTATCGAGGTGTTGATGCTGCCGCTCGGGTTTGCCATCGGACAGCTGATTCAAGTTAGTCTCATGCTCTATTTTGTATCAAGCTCGTTCTCGCTCTCACTGGAAGGGATCATGCAGCATACAGCGGTAGCTTTTGTATCATCGGTAGCTGGTGGTTTGGTGGCCTATCTGACACTGATGTTCGTGGTTGAAGGCATCAATCAAGATCGCTTCTTGGGTATCTTAATTCAGGGTGCAGTAGCAGGTTTATTTGGTATGCTGGCCGTTGTGGTCACCTACCGATTATTTGGTTCGCCAGAACTGCACGAAATCTACCAGTCGTTTCGGAGCCGTCTGCTCAAAGTTGATGTGGTGGCACCCCAGCCGGAGGTTTTGTAATCAAGGTACCGCCTAGTATTTTGGTGTTTTTTCGGGTACAGTAGGCCATATCATTATTGTCTATGGCTATTCCAATTCGAAATTTTAGTATTATTGCGCACATCGACCACGGCAAGTCGACCTTGGCTGATCGTATGCTCGAAACCACCAAATCGGTCGAGGCGCGCAAAATGCAGGCCCAGGTACTCGATTCGATGGAGCTCGAACGCGAGCGGGGAATTACGATCAAAATGCAACCGGTGCGTATGAAATATATGCATGGTGGCGTAGAGTACCAGCTTAATCTCATCGACACCCCCGGACATATCGACTTTTCCTACGAGGTATCTCGGGCGCTGAAAGCCGTCGAAGGCGTGCTCCTCCTGATTGACAGTACTCAAGGCATACAAGCTCAGACTCTAACGACGCTCCAGATGGCCAAGGAACAGGGGCTCACTATCATTCCCGTGCTGACGAAAACTGATATGGGGCACTCGCGCCCGATTGAGGTTGGTGATTCGGTTATGAAATTGCTTGGGTGCGAACGGTCTGACATTTTGCTTGTCTCGGGTAAAACGGGTGCCGGGGTGCCGGAATTGCTCGAGGCAATATGCGCCCGCATCCCAGCCCCACGCGAGAGCGAGCTTGATGCCTACCGGGGTTTAATTTTTGACTTTACCTACTCTAACCACCGTGGAGTAATTGTTTTTATGCGAGTGTTTGATGGTCAAGTACGTAAAGGTGATCAGTTGTGTTTTGTAGCCGGCGGTAAGAGTTTTATCGCGCTTGAAGTTGGGATGGTCACGCCAAATGAAGTCCCGTGTGACGTTATTTCGGCCGGCGAAATTGGGTATATTGTTACCGGTATTAAAGAACCGGGAGTGGCGACGGTTGGGGATACTCTCACGTTAGTAAAAAAACCAGCACCATCACTTGACGGATATGCGCCAGCCCGCCCGGTGGTGTGGGCGTCGATTTTTCCGGACAGTCAAGACGATTTTACTATGTTACGCCAGGCGCTTGATCGCCTGAAACTATCCGATTCATCGTTGTCGTACGAAGAGGAATCATCAGGGGTGCTAGGGCGCGGTTTCCGCTGCGGCTTTTTGGGAATGCTCCATCTGGAAATTGTGACTGAACGCCTCCGTCGTGAATTTGATTTAGAGATTATTATTACCTCACCCTCAATTGCCTACGAAATTACCTGGGATGACGGTACGATTGAATCAATCTACGCTGCCTCACGGTTTCCCGATCATGGTGCCAAAGTCACCGTGCGTGAGCCTTGGATTCTAGGACAGATTATTTCACCGCCAGAATACGTCGGCAACATTATGTCGCTATTGTTTGATCACGAAGCTGGTATTTTGGAAACTGAAGTCCTAACCGATGGTCGTAATTTAGTAACGGTAGAAATGCCCCTGCGCGAACTAATGCGAAATTTTTTCGACAAACTAAAAAACGCCAGTAGTGGGTACGGGTCATTGTCCTATGAAATTGCGGAGATGCGACCAGCCTCGGTCGTGCGCCTCGACGTCCTGGTAGCAGACGAACTCATTACCGCCTTCTCGCGCGTAGTAGGGGAACGCCGGGCTGAATTTGACGCCCGGGCCGTAGTCGATAAATTGTATGACAATTTGCCCCGAAATCAATTCACCACCAAAATCCAAGCCAAAGTCCGCGGTAAAATCATCGCCTCTCGGTCACTGTCTGCTCTGCGTAAAGATGTGACTGGGTATTTGTACGGAGGAGATATTACCCGAAAGATGAAGTTGCTCGATAAGCAAAAGAAGGGGAAGAAGAAAGCGTTGGAGCTTGGTAAAAACCGGGTGAATATATCGCCCGAAGTTTTCATGAAAATGCTAAAAAGTGATTAATTTTGAGCGTCTACTTCGTTGTCGTTCAAAAAATATATTTCGCCGTACAATAAGTACGGCTCAACATATTTTTCTCCTCCGTCTCGTATCCATCTCAAAATAAATCACTTTTTGAAAATTGGATTAATTTTTAGTCCACCTACTTCGTTGCACTGCGGTAAAATTTTGTTCACCGTACGATGGGTACGGCTCTAAAAATTTTCCTTGCGCGCCTCGTATCTGAACCAAAATAAGTCCGATTTAGCTTAGTCATTTTGCAAACGTTAATGATACAATCCGCGTATATAACCCAAATAAAATATGCCACCGAAAATTTATAACAAAGTAGTTGTTGCAGATGAAAATGATACGGTTATTGGAGCTGAGTATATGATGGACGCAATTGCTAAGGGAATGATCCGCCGTGCAGCTCGGATTTATGTTTTTAATGAGTCAGGACAGTTGCTTATTTAACAAAGAAGTAAAAATGTCCTTAAACCACTCCTCCTTGACCAGTCTGCTGTTGGTCATGTCGACGAAGGGGAGTCGTATCTGGAGGCTGCAAAGCGGGAATTATTCGAAGAGTTAGGTTTGTCGGGGTATGAATTAGAAGAAGTGGCAATGTCATTTAAAACGACAGATTTTTTTAATGCGATTTATAAATTAGTCATACCCGATGATACCGTTATCAATTTTGATCCAGTAGAATTAGAGCGAGTCAGGTGGCTTACTGTATCAGAAGTTGATTCTTTGATGTCGAGCAACCCAGAGAAATTCACCCCCGCGTTTTTAGAAGCCTGGGCACAGCTCCGCGAGAAGTTAATAACAAAATAGAGCTTATAAACCTAGGAATAACGGTCATCGGATGACCGTTATTTTCTACAAATGTTTGATAAATTCTGGGATAATCCAGACCAAAGTAAAACCGAGCGACCAGGAAAAGGGGAGCCAGGCGGGTACTCCGAAAAATGATGAATTTTTCCAGTGTTGGGTACGTCCGATTTTACCGAGAATAACTTCAATAAAAATGCCGTACAAGTAACCTACGAGGACAAATATTAGTAGCCCATAGTGCGGAACAATAACCTCGCCTAACCTATACGCCGCTACCCCCCCCCACGCCCCACACGAGCGGCAGCCATAGTGGTATGGAAATAATGCTTGCCTGCGAAATTTGTTGCGTACCTTGATGTACTAAATAGCGCTCGGTTAAAAGTCCGATACCCGAGACTGTGACAAAGAGCAGTGCCTCGAAATACAAATCACTAGAGAGTATAAATAGACAAAAAATAGTAGCCAGCATTACGACCGTCACAATTCGTTCTTTTTTTACAATTGTTTGAAATAATAGAAAACCCAGCCACAGCAATTGAGAAAGTATCATACTCATATTGTTACGTATTAGTAGCGACGCTTAAATCTGATTTATTTTGCTTGAGATACAAGGCGGGTGAGGAAAATAATTTGAAACGTACTGATTTGTACGTTGAAAATTATTTTACCGAAACCCAACGCAGTAAATCAGGTAAAATTAAGCTGATTCTGGTTTAGCCCATGCCGCCGGAATAGGCGAGGAGCATACTCAGGATGATAATAACGGCAATGACACCCCAGACGTAGCCGATAACTTTTTTGGTGCGTTTATGGAAAAGGAAACTCATGTATTGCGTAGCTAGTTTGTAAATTTTAATGATTGGATTATACCACACCAGGTTTGTAGGCAAACGCTTCCGTAACTACACGCCAAAACGAGAGCGATTCAATTCAAAGTCCATAAATGCAGGTAGGGTCAGAGGTCCAAATTTTGCACCGAGGATAATAATAATCAACATACACATAAAAAGCAGAATCAGGTACCCGAGGACGCGCTGGGTTCGAGGGCAAAAGAGAAAGCTCATAATGCTATAATAGTAGCATATGCTGGAATTCTACCAAAAACGCTCGTGGCGACAGATTTTCCATTCGCCGGTGGCCTTGGTTATAGCCGTGGGGTTGTGTTTACTGATGGCGAACATTGTCTATGGTCGCTATACGATAGAGCGTGAAATGGTGACCCGTCGAGATGAGGCCCAACTGCGACTCGACACCCTCAAATCGCGGCAGGCAGATTTAGAAAAAAAGGTCGAGTACCTCAGTAACGATCGGGGTATCGAGGCCGAAATGCGGCGCAATTTTGATGTTGCCAGGCCCGGTGAACAGGTGGTGATTATTTTAGACAAAGAAAAAGAAGCCGAGATTAAGCCGCTGGATAAAATGAGCGACGACAACGTAGAGTCACGATGGTACCAATTCTGGCGATAAGTTGGTATACTACTGGTACTTATTTCGTAATGTATTTTGTATGGATAAAACAGTAATTATATACAGCACTCCCGTCTGCCATTTCTGCCACATGGCCAAAGATTTCTTTAACGACAAAGGTATCTCATACACCGAACACGATGTAGCGAGCGATTTAGAGCGCCGCACCGAAATGGTAGATCTAACCGGCCAAATGGGCGTCCCCGTTATCAGAATCGGCGACGACGTAGTAATCGGTTTTGATGAAGCAAAAGTAAAGGAGTTATTAGGGGTTTAAGTTTGAACATCAGTACACAAAAAATCTTAGGGGTTAAACCCCTAAGATTTTTTGTTTACGAATTGGTGCCCGCACCCGGAATCGAACCAGGATCCTCTCCTTAGGACGGAGTAGCTCTATCCATTGAGCTATGTGGGCAATTAGGCATTAGGATAGCACATCGCGAGTTTTATGGGCAGGGTTGGGGTATAATGGAACTATTATGGACATCCCACCAGAAACGGCTGACGCCCTCGGGCTCGCGCGCGAGAGCTATCGGCTCTCACTCGAAAATAACGAGATGCTTAAGAAAATGGATCGCCGGTATGTGCGGGGATTTTGGTTTAAAGTTGTCTGGTTTATTGCGCTGTTTGTCTTGCCGCTACTCTTATTGCCGTACTTCTTTAGCACTTACATGAATTCGCTTGGATTATCTGGAAGTTCAACGGGAACGGCTGGTATGTCCGAGTCAGTGAATAATGCCCAACAGTTACTTGATTTACTTCAGAAAAACCAACCTAATCCACGGTAGCCATTGAAAATACGACGGAATCAGGTACAATGCTCACACCTGCTTGGGTAGCTCAGTTGGTAGAGCATTTCCCTGAAGAGGAAGGGGTCGGCGGTTCGAGCCCGCCCCCAAGCACCAGATACAGAAAGCCCCGCAAGG
>JAYTKW010000046.1:0-4411 GCA_043729945.1 Candidatus Kaiserbacteria bacterium
TATTTTTCAATACAATCAGCACATCCCAAAAACAGCACGTGGCAAATCTGATTTGGACAATGGTAATGCGTATCTGATTTTGTCACCGCACACAGATGACAATGGGAAATGATCTCATTCCCCACCCGTTCACCTAACCTCTCATCAAAGACAAAATTACTCCCCATAAATTTATTGGGCAGTCCCTGCTCTTTTACCTGATGAGCGTAATCAATCACTCCGCCACGCAAATGGCGTACATCGGTAAAGCCATTGTGCTTTAACCATGCACTGGCCTTTTCACAACGAATTCCCCCCGTACAGTAGAGCGCGATCTTTTTATTCTTGTGAATTTTGAGCAATTCGGGCGCAATCGCCAACTCCTCGCGAAACGTGTCCACATCAGGTAAAATCGCATTTTTAAAATGCCCGATTTCACTCTCGTAGGCGTTACGCATATCAACAACCACCGCTTCGGGATCATCGACGTATTCGTTAATTTCAGCAGCGGTTAGATAGGCCCCGGTATTGGTCACATCAAATGTCGCGTCATCCAGGCCGTCGGCCACAATTTTATCTTTGACTTTTATGATTAATTTGTAAAACGAAGAAAAATCTTTTTCCGCTACGGCTATTTTATACGGAATACCCGTCAGTTCCGACAGGGATTGAATCCAGGCATCCAGGGCGTCAAAATGCTCTGTCGGGACGTTCATCTGTGCATTTATACCCTCATGCGCCACATAGATACGCCCCAGGCACTCCAGCTCGGTAAACCGAGTGAGAAGCTGCAGTCTAAAGGCAACAGGGTCAGCAATCCGTACATACCGGTAAAACGACAACGTCGTCCGTGGTCGTTTGTCCAAGGCTACCGCCATACGCTTCTCAGCCCGCGGCCTAGCATCCTTAAAATTGTTTTGTAGTGTCGGGGTGGAATACGCCATAGTGCCCAAATTATTTGTCCCGAAATCATACCCCGCACTCCCAAACAACGCAACAGTGTGCACAGCACACAGGTCAGGTCTACACACAAATAACACCAACCCCAGCCACAAACACAGAGATGTCCAAGATAACGCACGATAGACCTGATACGCATACGGATCGATTGTTTCTATCAACCGCTGTACCAATCATCCATCTGATACTGCAAAACCACCAAAAAACATTGCAAATAAAGGCCCGATTGCCGCCCCGTAACTTGACTTTTACATTATTTCATGCTATCATAGTTGTTGGAATGGGAGGGTTCTACCCTATTTTTCCATTGGTTGGTAATAAACCTCCAACCTATCGGAAAGTAGGGCACTCCGGCCCACAACGCAACCAAGTCAAAGTGACTGGCTGTGGCCGCACTTTGACAACAGAAGGATTAAAGAAATGACGATTGGATTTGTACTCGCTTTGCTACTCGCGCTCATCGGTGTCTCACTTTTTGTGTGGCAGCGCTGGCCAAGTGACGAATTGCACGGAGAATGGTTCCGTCAGCCTGACAAGAAGGGTTACTATATCGGCCCCAAGAGTATGGCTGTTGTCATTCGCTGACCGGTCAGCTTCTTGGTTCCCTGCTTGGTATTCGGTGTCATCTATTGCATTATTGTTGTAGTCTCCACGTCTGTAACTCTCTACAATAGCTGGGCACTGTTTATTATTCTGGTTCTGATTGCTACATTGGCACTAGGGTGGCCGGACAAGAAATTAATTGTTCCTCTGAACACCGTTGCCCCGCTAACATTCGTCGGTGCGCTGACGCGAATATACTTGCTTGAAGGAGACTACAACTGGTGGCTCGTGAAACTGCTTTTCAAGCGTTCGCTTATCGCCCGCCGCAACTTTACCACTCGCCTGAAAGATTCAAAACCGGATGAGATTCAAATGGAAGACGGGTTTTTCAAAATTACCCGCATTCCCTTTGAGCTCTGGGAAAGTTTGGTGAAAAGAGTCTCCTTGATTTTTGCTACGTCCAAAAGCGGCAGCAAGATTCAAGCGGAGTTTCTTATCACCCTGCAAAGCGAGGACCCATATCTGGTTCTTCGCAACGACGACGCCGGCATGGAGATTGCCGAGAGAGCTCGGGCGGGATTCCGCACGGCTATCAGCTTCTTTACCTCACTTGATGTCGCACTCATGAAAGACGTCATCGCCCTTCTGATCGAAGGTCACGTCATCGTGGTGGCATTTCTCCACAAGCAGGTTGGCGCTCAAGCAATCGGCTCCGTTATCAGAGATACCGGAGGAGAACCTCTCTACCAACGAGTCGTGATCAAGGACGGTGAAGACTTCCAGCAGGCAACAAACCGGACGATTAAGGAGTATATTGCCTTCTTGGAAACTCATGCCACCAAAGCTATGCTGGCAGGTGTATCCAGAAGTGAAAAACAGCCTGGTGGAAAAATGAAGCGTATCTATCATATCGAAACTCGTGAGGTGGCAACGTCGCTCAATGAAATCCTCTCAATCAATGGTTTAAAACTGGTGTCGGCATCTGTCGGTACGGTAATTATTGATGATGAATTGAGCAAAGCTGCCGTCACTTCCGAAAAGCAAGATTTCGAAGGCAGCGTCCAAGTCAAGAGCGCTGCAGCTACGGCCGCCGCACTCAAAAAACTTAAACCTACGGCTGAGGAAAAAGCAGACCCATTGCGAGCTGACTTGCTTGCTATTGCGGCTTCCTCTGACCCAGGTGCAAAGAACACCACATATGCTCGCGTTTCAACGAGCGGCAACAGCCCACTCAGTGAGGCCGCTGCTGTAATAGTTGGTGGCATGGGTAGCACGAAAGTAAAGGAAGGAACACCTAAATGACCACCCCGATTCCTGTGACGTCACCAGCTCCTGCACCAACACCAGTAGCGGCGGCGCCTACCCCTACGCCAGTACTAAACTGGCGGGGGAAAGCAAAAGCTTGGGGAATTTACTTGATTTCGGTCAAGTGGATTCCTCTGCTTTTTGCAGTTCCACTCATCATCTTGCTGGCGCTGACTTGGGTTGGGAACCTGTCGACAGACACACCCCCCGATGAATCAGAAGCGGTAATCTCGGAAGCCTCACCAACAGAAGTGGCACCCGAACAAGACACCGTTGCAATCACCAACGAGAACGCTGTCAATCGCCAGGTTGAGCAATCAACATGGAGCATCAAAAATTTTGATTGGTTGCGCATAGCCTCAATTGTGCTGATTCTGGTAATTATCGTTGCTTTGATTTGGCAGCTTAGGAAGAATTGGTTGATTAACCTTTTGTTTCTGCTGGTTGCGGCCTACTTTGCCGCAATACTCCTCTTTCCCATAGTATGGAGGGAGGTTCCAACCACAATCAGAGCGCCGGTTGAAAGCGCCGCCGCAACGGGCTTAGAGGCGGTTAATTCCGTAAATATCTTTGCTCCTGCGCGCGTGACTCCACCAGTTCCGGTGATCTGGGATACTAGGCCGCGATACACGACCCACCGCGGTTTCGATGAAATCGGCACCATCAAGTCGGCAAACGGGGCGGAGTTCATTCTCAATTTCCCGAACTGTCATCTGGTTGCTGACGCTATCGGCATCCCGGATGACGGCGATATTCTGATGATGGTGCCAATGGGTCACGAAGAAGACCCTTGGTCAATCATCAGGGTCGATCCGATCTGGCCCGACTGGGACCCTAATCAGCCGGTTCAAATCAAAGTTGAATGCTCGTAACGTAACGAGCTTTGTTCCTTGAAGTAGAGGGATCTCAAAACCGCCTAATGCTTTTTGCATGGGCGGTTTTCTACATCTTGTGAATCAGTGGTTTATCTTCTGTCTGAAGGCACTATATTCACTGGAAAACAGCCCGAGGCAGTCGGGTTATTCGCGCAATCAAGTTCATCATTGAAGCCAAAGGTGTTGGCGGCAATCATCAATATGCCGTAGGCTGCTAACATCACGAACAGACCGATAATACTGTAGATAATGTGACTGCGGCCGGTTTCGCGGGCTTGGGAGTTTTCGGCATTCATGATGTAAATGACGCAGCCGTAGATGAAATAGAGCAAAGCAATACCGGTCATCAGTAAAATCAGCGGGAACAAAATCACGTCGTTAAATTTTTGCACAAACGCCCCCGCCTCGACCGCCCCCATGGTCGCCGCCACATTGATACCAGGATTCATATACCTACTAGTATACCCCGTTTCCCCCAAACAAAAAACCACCCCTTGTGGGGTGGTTAGATGCAAAATAAAAGTTACGGTCTACGACCTTCTGCAGCAGAACGGTCAATTTCAAAACCAGTTTTTACTTCATTTCCATTTAGATTGGAGTCATCAAGACCCAAACCGTTTGTAATTACGTTAATGATGCCGTAAAAAGCAAGGATAAGTACGAATCCAGCAACAGCATAAATCATAAGACTACGACCTTTCGTTTGCTGCTCTTCATCTGAACCACCGAGGATGAAGAATTTAAATACT
>JAYTKW010000047.1:0-3324 GCA_043729945.1 Candidatus Kaiserbacteria bacterium
GGGCGGTTTAGCGTGGCTCAAAATGAAGTGACAGATATTGATCTCATTTTAATTACCCATGAACACGCAGATCATCTCCATAGTGAGTCGCTCGAGATGATTATGAAAAATAATCCGCAGGCAACGGTTATTACCAATACCAGCGTAGGTGCTGTATTGAATACGCTCGGAGTACCGCATGACCTTCTTGAAGGTAGAGCGGTCGCGGTTAAATGCGGGGTCGCCCTTGAAGCCTTTGATGGTCCGCATGCCGAAATCTTTGAAGAGTACGGACAGGTCCAAAATACGGGCTATTTTATTGCTGAACAGCTCTTTTATCCTGGCGATGCATACACCGAACCAAAGAAACCAGTGCCCGTTCTGGCACTCCCCGTTGCTGGCCCGTGGTGTAAAGCGGCTGATGCGATTAGGTATGCCCTCAAGGTACGTCCAGCACAGGCCTTCCCCGTGCACGACGCAGTCCTAAACGATGACGGCAGTGCTTTAACCCACGGAATTTTCAAAGCCCAGTTGGCCATCATCGGCATTGATTTTGTTCCGATGGTACGTGGAGATGTAATGGATTTCAAGTAGTAAATTATGGGAATAAAACCTGCGTTATTTTGGTTTTCGGTTGTCGGGATGTTGGCTGTTGTCTGGAAATTGCTCGATTTACCGTCTGAAACTGAGATGGTGGCGATCGTTTCTTCATGGCTCACGATATATGGTTTGTATGTAGTATTGGTCGGTTCTTTTATAGAATCACTACTATTTATTGGGATTTATTTTCCTGGTAGTATAGTTATTTTTTTGAGTGTGGCCCTCGCTCCTGATATCAAGACAGCTATTGTGACTGTTTTGAGCGTCAGTCTCGGTATGTTTTTTGGCTATGTAACAAATTATTTATTAGGAAAGTATGGTTGGTACAAACTATTTTTAAAATTAGGAATGAAAAACGGTATCGAGCGTGCACAATCTAAGATGCAAACTAATGCAATTCGGTATGTCTTTTACACCTACTGGAATCCAGGTCTAGCAGCTTTTACTTCAACAGCGGCCGGTATTTTAAAAGTGAGCTATAAAAGATTTTTAGCATTAACTGTGTCAGCGGTATTATTTTGGAATATATTTTGGGGTGTACTCGTCTACTCTTTGGGTGAATCAGCTTTAGTTCTGCTTGATTTCACGGTTGTGCTTAAAATTGCCGCTGTGTGGATCGTCTTTGAATTAGGAATGCTACTTTGGAAAAGAGTAAAACAAATGAATACTTAATACAGCGTGCTTACTGCACCTCTTCCATAATCCAGGGACTCTCTGCTGTAGCTGAAATGTACCGCGTACACTCCTCCCCCGCCAAATTACAAGCATTCACTTCAAGTTTGCCACCATCTGTCCATCTGGTCACTTCCCCGTATATTTTCTCCTCTAGCCTGTCTTCAGCAACGTTATAGACACTAATGAAGGAGTCTTCAAAACCTACCGCCTGGAGAGCGACGTATCTACCATCAGGAGAAATATAAGTACGAAGGAACGTTTCAATGGAGTGAATATCCGGAACGTCCTCGGCATCAATTGCCTTGGCTACAATCTTTTTGGATCCGTCAGAGAAAACCACCTCCACGTTGCCATTGATAATAGTGGCACGTGCCGCTGTCATGGCCACACGATCAATCGTATTAGTAGTGTCTTTGACCGTAACCGCTTCAATCCTAACAGTTTTTTCAGACGCCAGATTGTATCCCACATACCCCCCGAGAAATGGCATAAGTATGAATATGATTCCTGCCAGATACTTTGAGACTGGAGTTACTTGATGTAAGCGATTTAGATTTTTCATTTCCATATTTTCAATATAGCACAGAGTATTGTATGAGCAGTAACCGCCGCTCACCCCCAAACTATTTTGCTATACTTAATACACATGCAAGTAAATTCCTTAACTATTGAAAACAGCGTCAACTCTTTTATTGATAACCTGCGGAAAACTCTAGCGATATCGGAATCAAATGTACCAATGGATGATGTGTTGTTGCTGGACATTCTCCTTAGTTTAGAACATATCCTTGATCGGGGTCGAGTTTTATTCGGAACGTATGTTCCAGTTACTGATCAAGTCTGCACAATGCAACAGTTGCATAGCGAGCTCGATTCGCTACGGGAGCATATCTCTATACGTTTGAAAGCACTCCCCACTCCAGAAGCAAAATCATTATTGCAATCAAGACTTACTGAAGCCAGCTCAAGTTGGTGGCATCTGACAAAATAACAGACTGGTTGCAGTCAGTCATCGTTATCTGCCGAGAATTGATAGGGCTATTTTTACGCGCTCGGTAACACCATTTTTCGCACGCGAAATTCTTTGTCCGACTTTATTCATCCCGGCAAGCACAGGATCTGATACTGGTACGCCGGTCTCTTTTTCATACAAACGGTATAGGACACCTAAACTGTTATGAATTGATTTCAGTGTAGTTTCTACTTCCCGTAAGCTTCGTATATTATCGCGCACCTGCCCAGTCCGTTCAGTATTTTGCCCAAACTGGTCAAATAGTGTGAATATATTTTGGAGAGATTTTACCATTTGTTCTGGGTTACCTTGGGTAACGACAGTTTCAAAATTTGCTAATTCTACCGGTATACTTTTTAACGTATTGTCAGTAAAAAACAAGGTTAGCCCTTCTTTATTTCTCTGGGTTAGTATGGAATTCAGTTTAGAAAAAACCTTCACAAAGCTTGCTGTCGTGTCAGCGCGTTCAGCTTTTTGTACTGGTTCTTTTATTACCTCAACCTTAGGCATTTCAAGTGTGGTAGTGGATACGGGATTTGTTTCTAAAGCTGAAGAGGTATCTACGGCGCGAGTTTCCTCTAAAACGACAGGTTGTGAGTCAGTCCCAATATTTTTTTCAGTGAGAGCGACATCAAACCCAATTTTGTCGTCATACGATATAGTATACCCAAATACTGCGGCGGTATTTTTAAGGGCATAATATTGGGCTTCAGACATTTTATGACCTCCAGTCTGTTGTGCAGTGTCTAATTTTACCGCTTGGGCAAAAGAAGGGTCAATTGTTTCAATTTGCGTAATTAAATTTTCAATATGATTATCGGTGATTGAACCAATTTCAGACATATAGAACCCCTCAGCCACCTTTTGCCCAAGTAAATTGTTTCCACGTACATAGGGAGCAATGGTGGCGCTAAGCGTTTGGAGCAGCTCCTCATCAGGCTGTTCAAGGAAATAAATTGAGATAGCATCGTGACGTTCTTGAGGTGAAGCCGGAGTATTAGGAGAACCAAACTTATAATTTGCCTTTAGTTTTCCAGAAGTAATCAACGTATCTAATT
>JAYTKW010000048.1:0-13959 GCA_043729945.1 Candidatus Kaiserbacteria bacterium
ATTTTAAAAATAAATCATTGTACGAACGCGGTGACCAACGTGAGAGGTAGGCTACGTAATGGCCGAGGGTGCTATCGACAGAATCGAGTGCTCGAATCAAGCTAGTTAAAATAACACATTTATCCTCCCAAGCAAGATCTAAGTTTTCAATTTCATCTCGAATAGCGTCAAGTTTTCTGGTATTTTTTGTTTGAAAAGGTCGTTTGAATTCTAAGGTTTCTGAGCCGTAGTGTTCGGTATACCAGCCATCATAGCCGGGTAGTGCATTGAGATTATCAATAATATCTTGATAGAAACTATCAGACTTGGTTGATTTTAAATAACACGTAGCAAAGACAGCAGACCACTCAGAAATATCGCTCGACGTAACATCGTACCCTAGTTGCGCTAGGGCTTGTGAGACCCTCGTAGTACCGCTAAAACCATCAAGGACGGTTCTAATTTCTGGCAATTCAGTTAGAGCAGTAATAATATAGGGTAATATTTTTAATTTCGACCCGGCGTATTTTATACCCTCAGTACGAGGAGATGCCAGTGAAACATTCCCAAAGATATCCGGTTGCGAAATCATAGTTTTTTAAGCCTCTCGATATCATTTTGTAAAATAAGGTTCGCTTTTTTGTGACCAATGGCGGAACTGTTGAGAGCCAAACTAAAGAGAGAGACAAGTGCGAGATTATGGGAATAATCTATCCAGCCATTTGTCAAAGAATCAAAATACGCAACGGCGTTTTTTGTATGCGTCCAAAGACCGCGTTGGAGAGCGTTAGCTGACGCTCCACCATAACGTACTTCACAAACATAGTGAGCCTTTTTATCCACAAACATAAAAATAGGGTGGGAGCGGCCTTTACCTGGAATCACCTTACCGGTAGCCATATCAAATTTCTGAGCTCTATCTACATATACAATCCGTGCCGTATTGGCAATTGCCTTTTTATGATCAAAAATCATAATGTTACATCTCTGTTTTTTCTCGTCATAAATAAGGGGCATGACATTAATAGCATTAAATTCAGCAAATTCTGGGGCAGCAAATATCTTTTTAATTTGCGCTTTGTCAATAATGTCTTTTCCACATTTCTCCAGAAATGGAAACATTTTTTGTTTACTATCAGTCGATAATTGTAACGGCCCGTCTCCGTAGGCTTTGAGACTGACTGGGAATTGCGAATTCGTCAGCTCATTTATTATTAAAATATCTTCTTCATGTTCTTTGGCTCGAAATAAATCTTTACCAACATGAACACTTCTAAAATCGTACATAAATTGATTTATGAATTCCACCATAGCAATTTCAGCCAAATCTCCATGGGTCTTATTTCCTATCAAACGCATAGTAAAGATATTCGATAGCGTATTTATCACCAGATGCTGGTTTTTTGCTTGCGAGTAGCTTAAATCTTTCTTTAAAATCTGTGTAGGCTGTCATAGTTTACATAGTCTAATTTATGTACAGTATACCATCATTCTAAATACCCTTTCAATTTGGGGTTATATTTGTTATACAGTAGTTATGAAAAAGATTAGTCAAAAAAACACCCGCACCTTCTCGATAAAATCCACCGACGGCAAATCAGCCAAAGCGCAATCAGCCGCCAAACTGCACGGCGCCTTTGCGGTTGAAAATATCCTTTTTGACGAAGATAATTTTACCGAATTAGAAAAGAAAATTAACCCAAAGAAAACAGCGGGGTCAAAGTCCACCAAGGCTCATTCTAAAGATTCTGAGCAAGATTCTTAATTTACTCCGTTTAATTTTTTACTGAAAAAGAGAGGAATTTCGGTCGTTACACGACCAGTACACCCTGTAAGCAAATCTTTCTGACTGCACTCACTCGGGTGTGAAAATGAATTTTCATGTCACTCGTATCGATTATCAGTCGCTCTTTTGTAAAAGAGCTGGCAGGGTCTTCGAATCCCTATGTAACGTGCCTTAGCACGTTACTCCTTTTCTGCACAAGAAAATAACCACCCGGAGGTGGTATTTTCAAAATGCGGAAAAGGAGGGATTCGAACCCTCGAGGGCTTTAACACCCTACTTTCTTAGCAAGAAAGCACAATCGGCCTCTCTGACACTTTTCCGTATGAACGTATAGTACGTTATTTAGTATACCTTTTCAAATGTTTTGGATTATGGGTGCCGATTATTTTCATATACCTCACAACATCTGCTACTGCATCAATACGGACATTTGTTCCACTACATGTCGCAGTACTACCAAAACGATGCAAAATAAAAAGCACGTCTTTTCGCAGAGGTGCTGAAGCAGATGAGAAACACAATTTTTTATATTTATATTCTTTGCCAGCAATGGTGTACCTATGAGTATACATAGAGCCATCCGTGTCCATTAAACCTCTCATGCATGCCAGTGAGTATTTTTTATTTTCCAAAATCCAATCCGGTATTTTGATCTGATGCTTTACTTTATTCCCGACAAGCAATCCTTGCGAACAAAGAAATGAAACTGCTTTTTTACGCGCGATTACAATACAAAACGCTTTTGAATCTGTACGGAAATACAAACTCGGTGTCGCAGAAAAGAGTTTCTGCATGAACGATTTTACGTATACTCCATATTCCTTATCATCAATTGCGTGCAATGTTACTGTTACCTGGTATCTAGTAAGACCACCGTCCCCAAGCATAATACCCATAAACTCGGCTAATTCTTCATTTCTAGTTGGAATAGTAATTTCCTTAGTAAAAAAATCTGAAACAGCATCTTTCCCTCCTTCATTCCACCATTTTTGCCAACTTTCTTTACGTACTTTTTCATTTACAGGTACCCGTCCGTATTTCTCCATTACAACTCGCGAACCTCTCTGTCCAGCCATTTTGGTATGAGCATACCGATCAATCTGCAGAACGTCTGGCACTTCTAAATGCGCAGCTTTAGCCAGTAGTAACAAACTCTGGTATGGCATTGAAGTTTTTCCATTTTTCCAGTCACGAATAGTACGTTCTGTACAACTACATAAATTTGCCATTTTTGCTGTCGTTAAAATCGATTGTACGTTAGTTACCCAGACAGACTGTTCTGAAGCATTTACGAACTTGGCTTTTTTATTAATTAAAGACTCTATCATACTTCCATTATACTAAACCTAACCGCATATTCTAATTTTTATACACACCAAAAAGCCGACATGTGTCGGCTTTTTTGTCCTTATTCATTTTTATCGAATCACACTCGCGACGGCCTTAACCAATCCGGGGGTCATGACGGGAGGGATAACCATCTCGGCGGTTGGTTTTTTAACCAGACTGGCAATTTTCTTGGCGGCAGCTAACTTCATATCATCGGTGATTGCCCTAACGTTGCGGTCAAGCGCGCCGCGGAAGACGCCGGGGAATGCGAGGGAGTTATTGACTTGATTGGCGTAATCACTGCGACCGGTTGCTACCACCACTGCCCCGGCTCGTTTGGCGTCTTCGGGCATGATTTCGGGAATGGGGTTGGCGAGCGCAAATACAATGGCGTCTTTGGCCATTTTCTCGATATGGGCTGGGGCAATTGTACCTGGTCCAGACACCCCTACAATCACATCTGCTCCAGCTACGACATTCATTACGTCACCCGTGAGTTTATCTGGATTAGTACTGCTAGCTAGCTCCTTTTTATATCCCGAGAGGTCGGGACGACCAGCGTAAATTGCACCCTTGCTGTCTGTCACAATAATATGGGTTACCCCAGCTTTTTGGAGCATCAGTGTCACGGCGCGGCCGGCCGCTCCTGCGCCTACAACAACCACCCGCAGTGACTCTAATTTCTTGCCCACTACTTTGGCGGCATTAATTAATCCGGCCAATACCACAATCGCCGTCCCGTGCTGGTCGTCATGCATTACTGGGATATCCAGTTCCTTTTTTAGACGTTCCTCAATGACAAAACAATTTGGGGCCGAAATATCTTCGAGATTGATTCCGCCGAATGTAGGGGCAATCGCTTTGACAATTTTAATGATTTCCTCGGGATCTTGGGTATCGAGCACAATCGGGAAGGCATCAACCCCCGCCATTGCTTTGAAAATCGCACACTTCCCTTCCATGACTGGGAGGGCGGCCAGGGCCCCGAGATTGCCCAACCCTAACACCGCCGAACCATCGGAAATCACCGCAACCGTATTACGCTTTATGGTATAGTCACGCGCTTCTTTCGGGTGTTTAGCCAAATACGAAGACACCGCCCCAACACCAGGACTATACATCGTACTCCAATCATCCCGCGTTTCGAGCTTACCCTTACTTACAATCTCAAGCTTGCCATGCAGTTTCTTATGGAGTGCCAACGCCAGTTTATTGTAGTCTTTTTTCTTTGGCATAGCGGCCGATTTTTTAGCAACCACTTTTTTTACCGGAGCAACCGCTTTTGTTTGTTTCGTCGTTACCACAGTTTTGGCAGGAGTACCCTTTTTAGCAATTGGCATAGATGATATCAGTCATTACAAAATAATGTCAGTAGTATAGCATTGTGAATTAAAGAACGAAAAAGACTCTGCGTCCTATTCGTAGGGCGACAGAGTCAAGAGTGTTGTGCAGGGCGGCGCAACTGCCGCCCTGCATGTATATTTTGTTAATGGAACTAGGTGTTCTCAGAACGTCGGCCCATCATCAAACGCAGACGACCAACCGCGCCTTGTGTGGGGTGACCATAGAATGTCCGGTGCGAGCGGCCCTGGTTCTGCCCAAAGTCGCGGCGACGCTGTTGTCGTCCAGGTTTGGAAATGATCGGGATCGGAACAGCAATCAAGCTGACCTTGCTAAGCGCCCAGATTTCGGTCGGCACTCCCAACAGAAATTCAAGAACGCTGCGTACAAAGCATCCTAAAACCGTGCAGAATTTCTTCGTCAACGAGAAAAAAGAACCCATTTTCAGCTCCCTGTGGCCAGCTTGTGACTGGTATGCTTCAGAAAATGCCGACTTACGCCAACATTATTAGGTTACTGCTAACTACTTTTACTGTCAATCAAAACCTGTTGTATAAAAAATTGGGAAAAGAAAAACGACCAGTGTGCCGTCTTCCTAAAAATTAGGGACACAATGGTCGTGGGTTTGGTCGGAGGGGCGCCGTAGCGCCTCTCTTCTTCGTTTTTGAGGATCAGGCCGCCATCAGGTCCAGTTCATGCTGGCGATGATCGGGCGGCGTGATGGGCTGGCTGGTCATGCGCACCTCGGGCAGCTCAGCGGCGTCCGGAAGCGGACTTGTCAGGACCAGCGCCGGGATCTGCGGCAGATACGCATCAAGCGGCGATGCCAGGCGCGGGCTGTGGCCCAGCTGGGTCAGAATCGCGTTCAGCGCAACCGGCGTTCCTTCTTGGACTTCAAGCAGCGTATCGATCACCTGGACTGCGATGTCATCGGCGACCGCAGAAGGGTCATAGACGGAGGCCAGCAGATCAACGGTGTGCTCGCCGATCAGATCATCCACCTTCAGCACAAAGCCCTGCTTCGTCAGCTCGGCGATCAGTTCGTTGGTCAGATCGGTGTCTGAGAACAAAGTTACGGCCGCAGTCTTCAGTTCGACCACCTCTTCGCCGCGCATGGAAATATGGCCGGTGTCGTTGCCATTCACGGCGATTAAGCCAATCGCGCGCGGTGGATACTTCGTCTTGTTCATGGTTATAGTCCCTTGTTGAACGCCGGATAGGACTCCGGCAGGTCTGCAACACCCTTTGATTCAATGAATCATCAGGTGTTAGAAACATTTATACTCCATAAATAAAATCTGTGCAAGAGTAAAAATCGGGATTTAGTTGAATAGTAATACTTTTAGAAATCTGTCAAATTAAGATGGGAAGACTGTCTGCAGTCACTACCATATATGATAGTGACCAACCCACACAAAAGACCCGAATCGAAACTGGTCGATTGGGCCTTTACAACCTATTGCTTTGCGATTCACTTGAATCAATGAACTATTCAACAAGAACAATTTTGGGAATGGGGCGGCGCATCTTTGCTACATACTCGCCGCCCCACCCTTTTGGTGCAGACTACTCGGACTGGGAGCACACAATCACAGCAGCCCAAATTCAGTTAGAGTTGTGTCTGCTGACTTAACTGAAAATCCATTGTGGAGGCTGACCGCATCAGAGAACGCGATCCCGGCACCCCCACCTCATCAATAAACACAGGCTGAACAGGCACAAGTCTGCGCACGACGTCAAGTGTCGATTCATCGGTATCAAGGACATAGCGCACAACCTGGGCCAGGATCTTTGAGTGCAGAGCAAACACCGGAATGAGAGCGGGGCGTACGTCAAATCCGGTGGCGTCATCATTACAAACGATAACACTGAGTCGTTCCTTACCTTTTAAACCGCCAAACAGGGATCTGGTCTGGTGACTGATTCCCTGCAAAGCAATCTCCGCTTCGATTGTCGGATGACAACCGTTGCAAAAGATAATCATAGCCGCCACCAACTGACGGACCGCCCCCTTCTTCTCGAATGTTAGATCGATCTTCTGCTCGTCTGCAAAAGTGAACGACACGAGCGTTATGTCACCTTTCACCACTTTTGTGACTGCCAGATGTTTGTCTGGCAACATGGCCATCATTGCCACACAGGCCGTACCCAGAATAAGTATTTTAGACACTTTTTCCTCCCCATTCTTAGAATTATGTTCATACCGGATGTACTCCGGAAGAGCGTGACTATACCATTTTTTAGAAAATATACAAATCACTAAAAAACCGAGCAAAAAGAAACCGCCGAACGGGAGAGTTTCTTTTTAAGAATCTCTCACAATCGGCGGCAGTAGGGCGGTGTATTCCGCCCTACGTCGGTCAACAATTATCTTACGCAGCCATTCGAACGAAGAGTGACTTCGTAAGGGCCAAACGAAGGGGCTCCACACGATCGCCAACATCTTCGGTCGGCGCAACATCGAGCATCATCAGAGCGTCGATAATGTGCGCAAACGTATCGTTGATTGCTTCAATATGCAATCGTTCAACGACTTCACGATTGAGAGAGTAGCCACCATCGGCGACCACTTCGATTGCAAGCATTTCACCACTTTCGAGACCCCTAAACAAACGGACAGTGTCGAGAGGGGTAGATTCGTTCATGAAGGACATGGCTGAATCGGTCGGCTCTCGACCTTCAATCAGCAGTATCTTGGCAGAAAGAACCCGTTCCTCGACAATAGTCAGACTGAACATCTGGCCCACTGCACACTTGAACACAAGATCGATTGCACTTTCGCGCGGAACCCGACAAACCTGAGCCTGTTGTGTTCCAAGTATGGCAGCCATGATTTGACCCGCCTGAGTGAACGGTAGTGTGACCTGCTTCGTCGGACCGTGATTCATCCTCTATTTCCTCCCTTTTGAGGTTAATATGCCTGACGATTTTTCGCCAAGCTACAAAATACCATTTTTTAACAAACGCGCAAGCAACCTAATAATTGCTATACTGAGGTACTATGAAACTGACCGATCCCCTCGCTACTCACTTTCGTCTCGACGCGCCGCACGTGAAGGCTTTGAAAAAACTGGGGATTGCGACTGTCTATGATTTACTCATGCATCTGCCGGCGCGGTATGAGGATGTATCTGATATCCAATCTGTTGGCGGATTGCAGAAAGACCAAGAGGCTATTGTCTTTGGGCAATTATCGGGACTCAAAACCCGAAAAGCCTGGACCAGCAAACGTCCGATATCCGAAGGATATATCGAGGATGGTTCCGCCAAAATTAAAATCATGTGGTTCAATCAGCCGTACATGGCCAAAATGTACAGTGATGGTATGTATGTGAAATTAGTCGGCAAGGTCACGGGCACTGAGGGAAAATTGTATATCGCCAATCCCGAGGTCGAAAAATTGGACAGCCTCCCGATCGACAGGCATGACAGTATTTTTAAAGGGACTGATGCAGATATGAATGATACGATTTACCCGGTCTACCGCGAAACCAAAGGCATCACGAGCAAATGGTTTTATCACACAGCCCTTAAATGTTTTGAAAAGGGGGTTCTCGAAAACCTGCATGATCCGATCCCGGCTACTATTTTAGAACGGTATAAACTACCCAATCTGAAAACGGCCCTCGTTTGGATACATTCACCGAAAAAAGCCGACCATGCAACGAGCGCTCGGAAACGATTTGCATTTGAAGAAGTCTTCTACATCCAAACCCAAAAAGCGATCGACCGCGCAGCCGTATCAGCAGCGTCAACCTACCAGGTGAATACCGACCCTGACCATTTGAAAAAGTTTACCGAACGTTTCCCCTTTGCCCTCACTGCCGCCCAAACAAGTTCGATTGCCACCATCATCGACAGTTTTACCAAAAACCACGCCATGAGTCGCCTCCTCGAGGGTGACGTAGGGAGTGGGAAAACAGCCGTGGCTGCGACCACTGCCTATGCCGTTGCAACTAGCCGTCCGCCTGAAGGACGCAAGTCTGAAACGGGAGCGACAGCTGATCTGGCCTTCGGCAATTTGCAGGTTGCGTACATGGCGCCGACGGAAATTCTTGCCAAACAGCATTTTGAATCGTTCATTGAATACTTTAAACACCTACCGATTCAAATCGGGCTGATTACCGGTTCGGGCTGCCAGAAGTTTCCGAGCAAGAGCAATCCAAATAAACCCACACCGATTTCACGAGCCCAGCTCCTTAAATGGGTGAAAAATGGCGAGGTGCCAATTTTGATCGGCACCCATGCCCTCATCTATAAGAGTGTTGAATTTAAACATCTCGCTTATGTCATTATCGACGAGCAACACCGCTTTGGCACCAATCAGCGCAAGCAGCTGGCCAAGAAAGACGCCCGTATGCCACACCTACTCTCTATGACGGCGACGCCGATTCCCCGGACGCTCGCGCTCACTATTTATGGCGACCTCGATATTACGCTCCTCGATCAAATGCCGAGCGGCCGAAAACCAATCATCACCAAAATCATTGGTCCCGGACAATCCGCAAAAATGTACGAACATGTCCGAAGCGAATTAACTATTGGTAGGCAAGCGTACGTCATCTGTCCCCGCATCGAGGAACCCGATCCGGACAAACAAACTGCCCTCCAGCTAAAGAGTGTCATCGCCGAAGCCAAACGTTTACAAACCACGGAATTTCGCGACTACACTATCGGCGTCATGCACGGGAAAATGACTCCTGCCGATAAAGATAAAGTCATGGCGGAATTCTCAGCCCACAAAATTGATATTCTGGTTGCCACCTCGGTAGTTGAAGTCGGGGTAAATGTACCAAATGCCACCAACATTATTATTGAAGGAGCCGAACGATTTGGATTGTCCCAACTCCACCAGCTCCGTGGTCGCGTGGTCCGCGGTACCCATCAACCCTACTGTTTTGCGGTGACCGATAGCAAAAGTGACAAAACCAAAGATCGCCTTAAGGCGCTCGTGACTGCCAAAAATGGTTTTGAACTAGCCGAACACGACCTCACGTTCCGTGGTTCCGGTGACCTCTATGGCCAAAAACAATCAGGACTATCAGACCTCGGCATGGAAGCCATTAAAAACTTGAAATTAGTTGAAGCCGCCCGCACCGAAGCCCAAAAACTTGTAGCCACCCACCCCGACCTCGCGCTTGACTTTCCCCTCATTCACGCCCGAGTAGCAAAGCTAGGCGAGAGTCTGCACATGGAGTAATTATTTCATTCGTGATAGACTCGCCCCAGTCCTGTCCTTAGGAGAAAATCATGGACATCATCACGCTCAGCATCATATTTGTGAGCGCCATCTTTATCGGCGTTTTCGCAGTCATTATGGGCGGGACCTTATTTCTTTCCTTCCCGCTCTTTCAAATCCTATTCCCTGAAATGTCGCTTGCGGCCATTATTGGGAACATCAAGTTAGGTAGTATTTTCCGTAATGCTACAGCACTTATTCCACACTACCGAAAAATAGACACGTCGGTTCTATGGCTTGCGCCAATACTCTGCTGTGGGAGCATAATTGGGTCCTGGTTGGTTATTTCTGTTTCTTTGGCTATTGTGCCCGTTGTTTTAGTACTTGGTTTACTAGTGCACGAATATGGCAAAAGGCTTAGGCTGCCAAATTATCTTTTTTGGGGAGTGGCGTTTCTGATTGGCTTTTATGGTGGTATTTTTGGCGCAGGAATAATGCTCCTCATTTTGTCACTTTTAAGTCTTAACGAAACGACGCTTGTTGATGCTCGTGTCAATGCGCTATTGCTTGAATTGCTTGTTAGCGCTGTTGCAGTAGTAACCTTTTGGCACTCTAACCTCATCAACTGGCCAGTTGCGATTATCTGGATTGCAGGGGGAATGGTAGGAGGATTTGCTGGAGGCCTCTTGATCACCTATACGGGGCGCTGGACACAGACAACCCAAAACTGGCTCGTTCGTGGATCTTTTCTTTTAGCTCTCACTGTAGCAATTTGGAGGATCTTCTAAACACGCAAAGAGGGCGCCCTGGGTGGGGCGCCCTTTTCTTTTCCGTTTTGCATTCAGCCTTGTTTGAATTCAATCACCTCTGTTGAGAAATAAACAACATCAATTTCGAAGGCCCGTTTGACCGCGACGATGATGTCGTCTTCAGCATCGCTGAGACCCTCATTATAGGCAGTCGTAGACGCGAAGCCTGCACTGTATTGAAACGCCACAGTTGTAACTGGCTGCGGCCCCTCACCGAACCAGAGAGCATGCTGCACCACCACTTGGTGGGGAGCATCAAGATTGAACTTTCTCTGCAGTGGAAGTTCACTGACTTCTCGAATCCACGGTCCGTGTAGATCGCGCGGTGTAGTAATCTTGACTGACATCAACCTAGATATCGGCATCGGCGTATTCCTTTAATGAACATGTCTTTATCACTTGTCACTATAAAGCCAATCCTCACTTATTGCAATATCACGCCGTTTTCCATTTTCACAACACCTCCCACAATCACATGTTTGGCTTTACCATAAAGAGTTAGGTTTTTAAAAACACAGTTTTTTCCTTTTGATTCCATTTTTCGCGGATCTACTATCCATTCTTCGGTCAGATCAAATAATGAAATATCAGCATCAGATCCCACTTCAAGCGATCCTTTAGATAGACGAATGATTTCTGCAGGTTTATATGTCATCAACCCCAAACCTTGAGCGAGTGATATATGCCCTGGCTTTACGAGGTAGGTATACATGACCGCAAAACTTGTCTCGAGTCCTGTACTTCCCATAGCTGCATCGACAAAAGGTAGCATTTTTTCTGGCTCAATATGTGGAGCGTGGTCAGTCGTAAGAGCATCAATAGTACCGTCTTTGATTGCTTCAATGATTGCATCGACATGTTCCGGTGAACGTAGTGGCGGGTACATCTTAGCATCCGTATTATAGCCGAGACACATTTCGTCTGTCAGGGCAAAATGCTGTACGGACACTTCGGCGGTAATATTTGAAAATCCCAGGGCCTTGGCACGTCTGATACTATCAACAGCTCCAGACGTTGAGTTATGGAGAAGATGTAACCTGGCGCCAGTGAGTTTGGCTAACATTATATTTTTTTCTACAGCCAAATCTTCACTGATTGCTGGCGTTCCGGGAAGTCCGAGCTGTGTCGATACCCATCCCTCATGCATTACTCCACCATCAGTTAGACTGTCAGTCTCACAATGACTCATAATCAAAATATCATGCGTTTTAGCATACTCCATTGCTCGCCTCAGCAATCCTGAGTCCTGCACATCGACACCATCATCTGTCACTGCGACCGCACCTGAATTTTTAAGTTCGCGCATTTCAGATAACACACTACCTTCTTGCCCTTTAGTAATAGCGCCCGTCGGCAAGATGTTAATGAGACCTACTTCTTTAGCCCTCTTAAGAACGAACTCAATCACGGATTGATTGTCTGCTTTAGGATTGGAGTTTGGCATGGCTACTGCAGTCGTCACGCCACCTTTTATGGCTGCCCTGGAACCAGTTTTAATAGTTTCTTTATCCTCGCGACCTGGTTCCCTAAAATGAACTTGCAAATCAATCAACCCAGGAGCCACCACGAGACCCGTCGCATCAAGAACAACGTCAGCTGATGTTGTTGGTAGACAACCAATCTCAGTCACTTTACCATCCACGACTAAGAGATTAGTTATTTCGTCACGATTGTTTTTCGGATCAACGAGTCGACCGTTTGTGATAAGGAGACTGCTCATATTAAACGTATAAATGGTTTTTTACCTTTTTATCATAACGCTCGGTCAAGAGCCAAATCAGTGCTTTACGAACTGCCATTCCGTTTTCCACTTGCTGCAAGATCCGAGACTTGGGATGACGCGATACCAGGGCTGAATGAATATCGATATCGCGGATAACCGGACCAGGGTGCATTAAAATTGCACCAGGATTTGCCAAGTTAAAGCGTTTTTCTGAAATACCAAACGTTTTTGAATACTCCCGTAGAGTTGGGATAAAACCTTTTGCTCCGCGTTCTTCTTGTACCCGTAAGGCGTATACGACATCTGCTCCCACGAGTGCTTCTTCTATATTGTAATAGGTGGTCAGACCAAATTTTTCTACCTCCGCGGGCAAAAATGTCTCCGGGGCAGCTACCCTAATGGTAGCACCGAGCTTTTTTAAAATCCGTACCAGTGAACCAAATACTCGCGAATGAAGAATATCCCCCACTATCACGACTACCTTCCCCTTTAAATCACTGGTGCCGAGTTCATCCAGTATCGTGAGAGCATCAAGGAGTCCCTGGGTTGGATGTTCATGATAGCCGTCACCAGCATTTAGTATACTGGCCCTGACTGTCTTAGCTGCCATCTCAGGCACGCCCGCTTCGGCAGAACGAATGACTATCAGGCGTACATTGTAGGCATCAAGCGTCTCGACAGTATCAATAAAACTTTCGCCCTTTTTGGCAGAGCTCGTATTACCACCTACGTTGGTCGTATCTAGGCCGAGGTGTTTTGCTGATAAATCAAAACTGGCTTGAGTACGAGTCGATGGTTCAAAAAAACAATTAATTTGGGTATTCCCTTTACAGAGAGATAATTTGGCTGTTTTACTATTGCGAAACTCACGGGCAATTTCAAAAATAAGCGAGATATCTGCCTCACTTAGTTGGTCAATCGAATGTAAATCAAAAAAAGTAACGTCTCGACCCGCTCTTGCAGAAATGAGTGTCTTTTCAATGATTTCAGACATATAAATATACAAAAACAGTACCATAGCGACTCTCAACAAGCAATTTCGTCATAATGTGGTTACAAAAATACCTCTAGTAGTATAATAGACATATCTTGCCGTAAGGCTCCGAGGAACCCCGCCTTGTGCAGGGTTTTGATTGCAAAGAAAAAGAATTACCGTAAAATTACGTTACGTCTGCCTTTGGGCTCCGAGAAACCTCGCCATAAGCGAGGTTTCTATTTAATTTAAAAATGAAAGTCGACAGAAATTTCTGGGCGTATATACTAAGGGTATATTTACAAGACATAATGTGAATCTATGACAACAATAATTGATGATTTGAAATGGCGGTATGCCACAAAAGGATTCGACATCAGCCGCGAATTACCGGCGGCGGATTTAGACTACATCCTCGAAGCGGGCCGATTGGCGGCGTCGTCATACGGTTTGCAACCATTTAAGATAGTGGTGGTGACGGACGAAGCTAAAAAACAAGTCTTGATGGGTCACGCCTACGGTCAGGCCCAGGTGGGTAAAAACGGGGCCTTGATCGTCCTAGCGGCACGAACTGATGTGGACGAAGCAATGATTGCGGATTACACCGCTCGGATTGAATCAGTCCGCGCCCTACCAGCCGGAGCAGTCAACGGATACAAAGACATGATGGTCGGACACCTCACGAATCTGCCAACAGAAGTCCGAACGACGTGGGCACAAAAGCAGGCTTACATTGCGCTCGGTACCATGATGGTGGCTGCAGCGGAAAAGATGATTGATGGCTGTCCAATGGAAGGATTTTCAGCAGAAGGATTTGACGAGGCTCTCGGACTCAAAGCT
>JAYTKW010000049.1:0-6217 GCA_043729945.1 Candidatus Kaiserbacteria bacterium
AATTGTATTTTTATCTGAATCAATACTCTCAGACATGTTGATAGAGGGTTGTCCTTCAGAAACTAAGACGACGTTCTTTATCAGATCGGTCCAGACTCCTGCTTTTACAAATGGCAAAGCTAAAGAGACTGTCATTCCTGAGAATTTAACATCTCGATTCGCGCGGTCCGCATCAATTGTAAAAGCAATCAGTTCTTTGCCAATGACTTGGTTAGTGTCACCTAAAGCTATCATGTTTGATTCTTTAGACGGCAAAACTTCTAGTATTACTTTACTATCTCCATCTGATTGAGGGCTATCAATTTTGAATACTTTCTGGGCAATCTCCAGATTTTGCCCATATTTGTTATCGATGTATACCTTGAGAGTGTATATTCCATTATCAAGATATTCAAGGACTTGATGTGACCACTTACCGTTTACAACTTGCACATCGACATCACTAATACTTTCACTATCATACACAACTCCTCCTAGACTACTTGTTTTCTCTCCCTTATATACTTTTAAACTTATTTCGCTAACACCTGTAGCGATACCCTTTATTACTGGATTAGGAAAATTAGAAATTGATGTTACCGTAACACTATCAGCAAGACCTCCTTCCGAGTCCGTATCAATTTTAAATAACTTTTCAACTTGTGATTGTCCATTAGAAATTACTTTCACAAAATATTTTCCATCTGTAAGATCAAATGGAACTTTATGTGACCAAGCGTTGCTTAAAACTTTAATATCTCCACTGCTGTATATTTTTGAAGTGTATCCGTTGGAATATTTGTCGTAAGAATAAATATTTAAGCTTACTGTATCAGCACCTTCAGCCTCACCACTTATTGTCGGGTTTTCAGAATTTGATATTGAATATATTGAAACAATAATATTGTCGGGGGTCTGGACAACTTTGCAAGCTTTCGCCATTGCACTCCGTGTTAATGGACCCGTTACACCATAGCCAGTTGTCTCAGGAGAGCCGTTAGAAACTATGCCATTAGCTTTTTGCCACATCTGAACAGCCAGTTGTGTCGCTGGATCAAAGTATCCACTTGTCTTTACATAGGGGTAGTGACCGCTTTTCTTCAAAAATTGTTGCAGTTTTGATACTTCACCAAGCGTACTGCTATCAGAAGAACCAAGAAGAAGTGTACGAGATATTTGTATACATTGTCCTACCCCACTACTGCTTCCGTTTTGCATCTGAGCAAGTTGAATCTGCAATTGAGCGATTAGCTGCATCAATTGTGCTATTTGAGCTGATTGTGAGGTATTTGTTTGCGCTCTGGCGGTCATACCAAAACCTAGGGACGACACGACGAACACCGCTAGTATGAAACTGCCGCCAATTACTCTTCTTATGCTAATACTCATATATGAAATCAATAATAATTAAATGCTCTGTCCTTAGCTTTAAGTATACACGGCTGTACCTCACGGGGGGGGTAATCAACAGGTTAATTTCTCCGGAGGCCTCGCCTCCGGGAGGCCAGATAAGTGTGTAGTGAAAATCTAGATAGTACGAGTTAAATCATCAAACAGCACGCTCGCGACATTAACCGGAGTTCCGATGAGTGGGTCGTGGTGGAGATTAATAAACGGGACCGAGTTACATTCGATAATCCCCCACCGGACAGTGTCTGGATCGACTGTAATGTCAGGGCTGATGAAATCAAAACCGTGGATAGGATCGTGTACGGCCGCCGAAGCGCGTTCGAGTTCGGCTACTAGTTTCGGGTGAGTGTCTGGGGTTACTTCACGGCTCGCACCACCGTAGGAGAGGCCGATTTTCTCGGTCAGGTCGATTGTTACACCGGCGGGCAATACAGTGTCAATCGTGTAGTTGAGGCGAGCTAAAAAGGTGTGGGTAGTATCTCGTACAATCACCTCCCCCACCCGCGCGGGGCGCGAGGTGTTTTTTGCGACAATCAATTCTGCAATTGTCCGTACCCCGTCCCCAGTAATCCGCGGCGGGTCGCCCGCGAGCACACCCGCTAATTTTCCACCAATCATCGTGGCCCGATACACACTACCTGTTAGATGCTCTTCGACAATCACGCTGATACACAATTGCTTGGCACGTATAAAGGCAGCCTCAAATTCAGGAAGCGTGGTGAGATGGGTTGTGGTGTGACGACCACGTGAACCAAATCGTGGTTTTACAATGACAGCATTTTTTTGAGCTAGAAAATACTGTCGCGCCGAAGCGAGTCTCACGAAACTCTGTCCCCGCGAAGCAGTAACCGAAGCCTCAAGCAAGCAGTCTTTTACAAGCATTTTATCATCAAGCCACCCGGAGAGCGCTGATGCAATTGGATCTAGACGCGGTACCCCGCTAAAAAATAATTTGCGTCCTGATGGGAGAGTCAGTCTATAGGCATCATGGATACGACTAAAAACGACGAGCGTCTCCATCATCCACCCCCGCCGCGTGGCTTCATCTAATATCACTAACCCTCGGTCAGAGGTAATACCCGTACGATCACTCGTAAAGGTAGCCCACCCCAGCAGGAGAAACAGCCGAACCATCCCGGAATACAACACATCCGCAATCGCCACCACTATCCGCCCAAACCACGTTCGCAGCAACCGAAACAAAAAAGGATTAAGCAGTAGTAGCACTACCGAATCAATTCGCGAGGTTAGGTGATTAGTGGGATTATTACCACAGTAATAGCAGCGAGGTTTTGAATTACCACCAATTGTTTGACTCATATCTGTTTCATTATTTGTCGCATAATTTCGTTCTCTTTAGCCTTTTTTCACCTGAGCCAATCTTGACCATTTCGTCGGCTTCGACGAAATGGTTGTGGATAACTTGTCCGCGTGCGTATTTATGTAAAATTATAGATCCATCTCGCGCAGGATGCGGATACGATCAGCAGCCGGTGGGTGGGTTTGGAAGAGGTTAGATATTTTCTGACCGAGGGTGCGGTGTTCAGTACCGAAGGGGTCAGCAATGAATAGGTGGGCAGTGGCATTATTGGCGCGAGCCATTGGGACGTTATTGCCGGAAATTTTCTCCAAGGCTGACGCCAAACCCTCGGGATAACGGGTCAAGAGCGCGCCTGAGGCATCGGCTAGATATTCTCGTTTGCGCGAAATCGCCATCTGGATCATTTGGGCCGCAATTGGAGCCAGAATCATCCCCACGATACCCAAAATAATAAATACCAGTCCGGCCTTGTTATCGCGATCGCTGTTTCCTCCGCCCCACATCATGCCTCGCATCAACATATCAGCGATAATCGCGACAAATCCAGCAAGTACCACCGCCACTGTAGACACTAGTATATCGCGGTTACCTATATGAGACAGTTCGTGTGCGAGCACGCCTTCGAGTTCAGTTCGATTGAGAATAGCCAGCAACCCAGTCGTCACCGCCACGGCTGAGTGTTCGGGATCACGTCCGGTGGCAAAGGCATTAGGGGCATCGTCTGCCACTACGTACACTTTGGGCATCGGTAGCCCAGCCGTAATTGATAAATTCTCGACGACATTTGTCAGTTCACGATATTGTATTGGATCAGCCAATACAGCCCCCGTCATTTTAATCACAATACTATCGGAGAACCAGTAGCTGGTTACATTCATCATTAAGGCTCCCACAACTCCGATATATAAAATAGCCGAGTTATCCAAGACCGCCGCAATCACATAACAAAAGCCAATGATGAAGATAAGGAATGACCCCATCAAAACCCAGGTCTTGCGAATATTTTTCCCTTTTTGCGTATAAAGCGTGGCCATAGGTATCTAGTATACAGTATTTATAAATTTATTTAATTTTACTCACTTTTACATTTAGGACAATGACAGAATTCTTTAAAATGAACTTAGTTCTAGGCGCACAAGGAAAACTTTGCGAGCCGTATTTCTATACGGTGAGAAAAGTTTTACCGCAGCGCAACAACGAAATGAGTCATTTTTAAGAATTCGTTACCAGCTGCCGCCTCCGCCACCACCTCCTCCTCCACCCACAGAACCACCGCCGCTACTACCACTGATTCCACTACCAGAAGAAGTGGCAAACGAACTAGAAAAAGAGCTGAAATCATTCGAAAAGGCGGCCGCTGAGAATAATCCAGCGTTCCCGCCCTCGTACCAGGCTGGTGATGACAGTGTTATACCATCAAACACCTTTGACCACTCTTTCTCTACACCAAACGCAATGGCATACGGTAAATACTGCATGAATAATTCAGGGCTTTTCTCGGGTGCATTGAAAAATTTGTAGCGTTCTTTTTCTGTAACTGAAAGGAAGAGTTTGAAACCTTGGAGATAGTTACGCGCTTCGTACCCAAGGGCGGTGAGACGTCCGTAAGTGACAACGACTACCACTCCAAATGTGACCAGAATCATAAGTAGCCAATAAACGGCACCTAGCGCATAGACTATACCGGCAAAAGCAAATGTACCGAGCAGAATACTGCCTAGCCAGCGCTTGGGTAACTGTGTGTGAAACAGATCAGGAAAAATGTATCCGTCCTTTTCCAAATCTTGTATCACGGCAGTCTTTAGATTATCAATAATGTATTTATTTGAGGCCGCTTTTTTTGTGAGCTCAGCGAGCGTGACTTTCAGTCCACTGACGAGCGGTTGAGTAGCGTCAGTACCGCCTTGGAGTTGAGTAACAATTGTTTCGACGGTGAGCTTGAATTTTTTTATAAAATCACCAGCAAAATCAGTAAAGAGAAAAAACAATACTTGCTTGAGCATCACGGGCAGAACATCAATATCATTGCGCAGCAGGGTTAGTTCATACTCGTTGGTACTAAACACTATCAGGAACTTCTCTTCTGTTTTCTTGATTTTGATAAAGCCCTGTTCTGCTAAATACACAATACCCGCCGTAATATCACGGGGATCAAGTTTACCATCAAATAATACCCCCGTGTACATTGGTAAAATACCTTGATACGGTTCATATTGGGCTATTACCGGACGGTTAGTTCTATATTTTGTCCGGTAGCGATAGGCCCAGACACCCAAAGCAATCAGCCACATCACCCCTAGAACATACCCCAGCCAATTCAAAGACGTTTTTTCGTTGAGTAACTCGGCCACTTCATTTGTCTGTAATTGGTGCGCCACAGTCAGACCCGACCCGGCCTCAAGGTTATACGCTATAAAGGTACTACTGCTCGCTGCCCTGAGACCTAGCGTACAACGTGTAGTCTCGCCCGTTTGACCCACATAACAATCGCGTGCGGTCGCCAGCAGCTTTCCTGATGAATCAACAATAGTTGCCATCACTGCTTTGATAGGTATCTCCCAATTGTTTCCAGTCACATTGTAATACAATTCGGTTCCCTGTGGTCCATAGGACAAGGCACCAGTAAGCCTATAGGCAATCGTGTAGACATGTTCTCCTGAAATGGTTACATCGGGGGAACCAATCTGGATTCTAATTACTCCCTCAGTGTTTTTTGTTTGAAACGATTCAGCTACACCGTCCTTTGTGACGCCTGTCACCGCCACATCAATTAAACGTTTTTTATACCAAGCCGTGGCTTTTTGGGGATGCTTTGTTTCAAGCACCCGAAAGATTCCATGCCGCTCTCCTGTCGCAAAATCGTAGGTGATGGTCTCCACCACCGAGACCGTGCCGTCCTTGTAGATGGTCAGGACCGAATTAAAGTCTGTAATTTCTTCAGCATAAACAAACGGAATACCGCCTAGCGCAAAGAAAACTAGTATGTATCCGAATAATTTCATTTTATCCCCTGCGGTGTTTCGTTACTGTGGTAACCGCTGTCTTCTGACCAACTGAGGAAATGACGGAGTTTGTAGAGGCCTTTTTTTTCGACGTTTTCAGAGAGGGCGATTTTAATGTCCGCCTCACTAATTTCAAGCTCGGCCGTAAGGGCGTCGAGCACCACCATCAAATCTGCGTATTCGGACAGGAATTCTGCCCGGGTCCGACTGCGCGCGAGGGCGCTTGATTCCTCGTTGACTTTTTTCAGTAGCTCTTGAATAAACTCGTCAACGTCTTCGATGGGGCGAACTGAGCAAGCTACACCTTGGCCTTCTATTTTATCTTTGATGTGGTCACGGACTAATTTGTTGTAATAAACTTTTTTCATAGTTTGATTTAATTAACGACAGCTGATGGGACAGAAGCAGGAGTAGTGGCTACGGGCACAATATTTCTCCGAACCAAAATTGCCTCGAGGAGTTCCCGATTAAAATTAACCGGCACCACGTCCTCGCTCGCATAGAT